>NZ_JBQCIE010000107.1:0-38880 GCF_051954055.1 Humibacter sp.
CCTGCTCTATCTGCCGATGACCATCCTGATGTGGCGCACTCGGTTCACCGGTCACATTCGGGATGCCGGGCTGCTCGAAACGGCACCGCGAGTGCGTTTCAGAGACACGTTCAAGGTGCTTCGTCGCATCCGTTCGAACCACATGATCGTCGCCATGATCATCATCTCCGGGCTCACGGCCGTGACGATCGGCAACGCTCTGCCGTCGTCGATGCCCGCCTTCGCCTCGCGACTGGGCACCGGCTCGGAAGGCGGCCTGACCTACGGCATGCTGCTGTTCGCGATGGGCTTCGGCGGCGTCGCAGGCGGATTCCTGCTCGAAGCGACCGGGATCATGCGGCCGTCCGTGCGCACCGCGGTCATCTCCACCGTCGTCTTCGGCGGGGCGACCCTTGTTCTCGCCTTGACCAGCAACTACGCGCTGGCACTTGCCTCGCTCGTCGTGGCTGGATGCGGCGAGATCGCCTCACTCTCGATCACGCAGAGCGTCGTGCAGCTGCAGGCGCCGCCCGGTGAACGAGGTCGAACGCTGGGCGTGTACAGCATGTTCGCCTCCGGCCTGCGCACCGGCGGCGGCGTCACCCTCGGCGTGCTCGGCGTGCTGATCGGCGTCATCCCCACGATCGGTGTCTTCTCGGCCGTGCTCACGGTTGGCGCTCTCGGCGCTTGGTGGTTCGCGGCGCGGCCATCCACCTCGAGGAAGCAGATCCGCTCGTAGCTCAGTGCCTGGCCAGCGCGCGTCAGTGGCCAGCTTGCGCGCCGCCTCCCGACGAAGTGCATTCGGCGCCGTCCGGCACGACGATGGCGTCGACGCGGATGACCACGTTCTTGCCGCTCGGCGCGAATTCGAACTCCACTGAGTCGTCTCTTTTCTGAGCCGCGTGCTCGAAGATGGCCGAGACCCCGTTCGGCCCGGTCATCGTCCCGTCGAATGAGAGACCGGCGACTGGGTTGTCCCTGAGCCAGGCCTTCGCGGCATCCTCGCCGGAGGCCGTCACCGACCACCATTTGGTTGCGGTGACCAGCCAGTCGCACGCGTCTTCCACGGAAGGCTTATCCGGGCCATATGCCGGTGCCGCGTCGAGCACGCGCACTCCCGGCGGTGCCGCGGCGGAGTCGATCCACTTCTGCGCGAGTGCAACCGCATCGGGATCGAGCGGGGGGGCGCCGGTGGCGAAGGGGATCGGGCCGGGGATGGTCGTCGCCACAACCGCCGGAGAGGATGCGGTCACCTCAGGACCGCCGGGATCGACCGTGCCCTTGCATCCGGCGAGCGCGACGACGCCTGCAAAGCCGGCGACGACGAGAAGCGCCGTCTTTCGAGTGCCGATCCGCATCATCCCTCCCCGCGAATGCTCGCACACTCGAGCCAGCCGGCGAGGCTCATTCGAGCCGGCGGCTCAACTCTTTCGCGCCAGCTTGTAGTGGAGTCGCACCGCGGTCGCCGAACGGAAGCGCAGGGTGTGGTCTGTTCTCACGACGCCCTCGTCGTCCAAGTAGAGGTGGAACTTCTCGTGCAACGGGACGCGCGCCGCATGCGTTCGACCGTTCTTCTCGACCGCGATGTACGCGCCGTCCGACCCGAAGGGACCGGGCAGCGAGTTCAACTCGAGCCCGCCGTCTGGCAATGCGCGCGGACGCAGGAAGACCTGGACGTTGCCGGACTCGAGTGGAAAGCTGACGTGCACGCTGGGCTGCTCGGTGCCGGGCAGGGTTGTCGTCCGGTAGTAGCCGCTGTAGACGTAGGTGCCGGTGGATCGAAGAGTGCGGATCCACCCTGCCCCGTGCTGCTTTCCATCCGGCCCGACGATCGCCGCTACTTCGCTGTCCATGCCGAGCGCGACATCCAGCGGGCGTGTCGGAATGGTCAGCTGTCGTACCCGCCGACCGAAGTACCGGGCGACGAGATCGCCCGCGGGTCGCATGAACGGGTTCCATTGCGTCCAGACCTCCATCCGCCACTGCGCCGTGTGCTCGTAGAAGTTGCGGATCTCAGGATGCACCTCCCTCGCATTGAACATGGGGCCGTCGAGCGCAGAGAAGTCGGAGAGCAGGCCGGCTTGCTCGTCGCCGCGCCGGACTGATGCGCCGACCGCGTCTGCGACATCCATCAGCCAGTCGTCACCGACTACCGAACGCCTGTGCATGGGAGCGTCGAGCCAGCGATCGACGTCGAGGTGGACGCGCCGGCCCGTGACGCGCCAGTAGGTACGAGTCGCGCGATCGACGTACGACATCAGCTCGGCCATGGAAACCCCGCCTTTCCAGTGTCAGCCGAGACGGTAGACCGAGACGTGGCCGCGAGACTCGGCGGTGAACGGGTCGCAATTCCAACCGGCCCAGCGGGACTCGAGGTGGAATCCGGCGAGCCGCGCCATGAGGTCGAGCTCGCTCGGCCAGATGTAGCGGTGCGGCGTGCGGAAGACCTCCGCCTGCCGCCCTCCGTCGACGTCTGCCTCGAAGTGAAAGTGATGCGACACCACCCGCTGGTGGAGCACATCCACCGTGTCGACGAGTATGTAGCCGGGTTCGCTGACTTCGACCGTCCCGCCGTGGCCCACCGGCAGCGCGCGCAGCTGAGGGACCCAGAGTTCGATCACGAAGCATCCACCGGGTCGCAAGTGACGTGCGGCGTTCTTGAAGCACTCGACCTGTTCGTCTTGCGTCAGCAGGTTAGAGATGGTGTTGAAGACGAGATAGGCCAAGGCGAAGTCTTCGCCGGCCGACGCCGTCGCCATGTCGCCGAGCACGACGGGAATCCGGTCTTCGGCGACCTTCTCGCGAAGTCGGGCGACCATCGCTTGCGACAGTTCGATGCCGGCCACCTCGACGCCGGACTCGGCCAGAGGGATCGCCACACGTCCGGTTCCGATCGCGAACTCGACGGCGCGACCGCCGTCCGAGAGGTCCTTCAGCACCTCGATCGTCGGTCCGAGAACCTCCGGACTGAACATGCCGGTGCCAGGGGTGTCGTAGTTCTGTGCCGCGTCTACATCCCAAAGCTGCTGCTGATCGACCACTACGCCATCCTGGCCGGGCGGGATGGCGGGGGCAACCGCGACCGGTCACGTTCACTCGTGCTCGGGCAGCAGCGGAGCGGACAAACCGGGGTCGCGACCCAGGAGCGCGGCCCTCGACACCGAAGCGGCACCGAAACGATCGCGGACGGCGTCAACCACGGTGTCTAGTCGGGATCGATCACCCCAGTCGATCGGCAACTCGGGTTGGACGCTGTCGGCGCGCCCCAGCTGCGACAGGGAGAGGCCGACGAGAGTGATGCCGCGTTCGGCGATCTCCAGCTGGGCGGCGGCGAGCAGACCTCGTGCGACGGAGAGCAGCACCGTGGTGCGGTCGGACGGCGCGCCCAGCGTCCGCGATCGGGTGGCTTTCGCGTAGTCGCCGTAGCGCAGCCGCAGAACGACCGTGCGGCACACCCGTTCGTGGTCCCGAAGCCTGCGGGCGAGCCGGTCCACGATCTGGGTGAGGATGAGGTCGAGTTCCTCCGGCGAGCGCGGCCGGGATCCCAGGGCTCGTTGGGAGCCGATCGATCGGCGTCGAGCCGTGGTGTCGACCGGCCGAGGATCGCGCAGCCTCGCCAGCGCGTGCACGTGCGCGCCGACCGCCTTGCCCAGCGCTCTTTGAGCGGTGTCCTCTTCCAGTTCGGCCAGCTGGCCGACGGTGCGGATGCCGAGCCTGTGCAGCTTCTCGGCGGTCACCGCGCCCACTCCCCACAGCCGTTCCACCGGCAGCGGGAGCAGGAACTCCTCCTCGCGTGCGGGCTCGACCACGAGGAGACCGTCGGGCTTGCTCACGGCGCTGGCGACCTTGGCGAGGAACTTCGTGCGTGCCACTCCGACCGAGATCGCGAGCCCCACCTCTGCGCGAACCCGTTCCCGCAAACGCACCGCGATCTGCTCCGGTGTGCCTGCGATGCGTCGGAGACCGCCCACCTCCAGGAACGCCTCATCGATGGAGAGACCTTCGACAAGAGGCGTCGTGTCACGGAAGATCGCGAACACGTCCTTGCTCGCTGCGGAATAGGCATCCATGCGCGGCGGGACGACGACGGCATCCGGGCAGAGGTCCCGCGCCTGGCGCCCGCCCATCGCGGTACGCACCCCGCGAGCCTTCGCCTCGTAACTGGCCGCCAGCACCACCCCACCGCCGACGATGACCGGGCGTCCGCGCAAGTGCGGGGCATCCCGCTGCTCAACGGAGGCGTAGAACGCATCCAGATCGGCGTGCAGCACGGTCGCTTCCCCACGCATGCCGGCCTCCCCGCGTTCGCACCTTTGTTCGAATCATCGCACGCGTGGCTGACATCGCCTAGGGCTAGATCATCATGGAGCGGATCGCTCGCCTGCGGCGTAGGGGGCCAGCACGCCCGCCAGCGCTGCCGTGTACGGCGTCTCCACGCCTGCTTCAGCTCCCACTCGGATGACCGAGCCGGCAAGCCACGGGAGCTCGAGCCGATGACCATGCTGGAGATCGTGGAGCATCGATGAGCTCATCTGCGGTGGCAGGGTGTCGCAGAACTCGAGCTGCTGCCGGGCGAAGTCGTCTGGAAGCTTCGCTCCGGCGGCGCGGCCCACCGCCGTCGCTTCCGCTAGCACCTCGTACAGCACCTGACGAGCATCCGGGTCGTCGCGAAGCACGCCGATCGGCTGACGCGCGGCACTCGTGACCGTGGAGAGGCCGACGAGGAACACGAACTTGCGCCACAGCACGCTTGTGATGTCGTGGCTCAACTCGGTCTCGATTCCAGCGCCGCGGAAGGCGTCGAGGATCCGATCGGCTCGAGAGCTCTGCCGCCCGTCGTACTCGCCGAAGACGATGCGAGCGAGCGCACCGGTGTGGCGGATCACGCCGGGCGCCTCGATCGACGCCGAGATGTAGCAGACGCCGCCCAGGATGCTCTCTCTCGGCAGGTACCGGCCGAGCGTCTCATCCTTCTGCACGCCGTTCTGGAGCGAGATCACAGCGGCACCCCTCGACGCAAGGGGCACGAGACGCTGGGCGATGTCGTCGGTGTCCCAGAGCTTGACCGCGATGAGCACCAAGTCGGCGTCGTGGACCTGGCCGAGATCGTCGGTGGCGTGAACGTCGGTGAGCACTCTCGGGGCGAGCTCGCTTTCGACTCGGAGGCCCTGAGTACGCATGGCGGCCAGGTGGTCGCCTCGAGCGATGAACACGACATCCTGCCCACTGGCCGCGAGCTGAGCTCCGAAATAGCCGCCCACTCCCCCGGCTCCCACGACGACGATCTTCACGTCATTGCTCCTCTCGTCTCAGCGCGGTTGGTCGTCGGTAGAAGGAGGTCGAGCTGGAATCCCGCATCCGTGCGCTGCGCCTGGACCGTGCCTCCGTGCGCTTCGACGATTCCGCGCACGATGGCCAGCCCGAGGCCGGCTCCGGCCGGCGTGCCGCCTTCTGTGTCATGGGTGCGCGCGGCATCCGCCCGCCAACCGACGTCGAACATACGGCCCAGGTTCTCCGCGGAGACCCCAGGGCCCTGGTCGATGACGCTCAGGATGAGCTGGTCGTCATCGAGTGCGTCGGCGCGGATGAGCACGGTGCTGTGGTCCGGGCTGTGCCGCAGGCTGTTGGCCAGGAGGTTCCCGATCGCCCGCGTCAGTTCCTTCGGATCGGCCCAGAGCACTCGCCCGCCGACGCCGTCTTGGGCGACGGTGATCCCGCGCGCGACGGCGCTCGGCTGCACGTCGGCGACGGCATCGCTGACGAGGTCGAGGAGGACGACGGGCTCAGGATGCAGCTCCAACGTGCCGGTCTGAAGTCTGGAGAGTTCGAAGAGATCCCCGACCATCTGGTTGAGGGTGTCGACCTTGGCGCGGATCACCTTCACGTATGCGGCGGTGTCCGGCGCAGTTCCCTCCTCGAGCGCTTCGGCCATCGCTCGCATCCCGGCGAGCGGCGTGCGCAGGTCGTGGGAGATCCAGGCGAAGAACTGCCTGCGCGCGGCGTCCAGCTCGGCGATCTGAGCGCGAGCCTCGGCGAGCCGGCTCGAGGTCTCGGCGAGTTCGGCGGACACCTCGTCGAGTTCGCGCCATCCCGTCGCCACCGGCTCCACCACATCGCCGGCGCCGATGCGTCGCGTGTCATCGATCAGTGCCGCCGCAGAGACCCGTGCGCTGCGTCCGGTGATGATCCAGGTCGCCGCCATGCTGAGCGCGGCCGAGATCCCGATCACCCAGCTCAACACGACGACATCGTGACCGGCAAGGTACATCTCGGCGGCCACGGCAAGCGTGGAGAGGATCACCGACAGCAGCGCACCACCGAGGATCACCGCGGAACGGAGCCCGACGCTGCGACGTCGACTGAGCCGCAGCGCGAGCAGCGTCGCACAGGTCACGAGCGCGGTCGCAGCCAGGGTGGTGCCCACTATCAGCGCGAGCTGCGGCATGCCTAGCACGCCGACCCCTCCTCCACGGTGAAGCGGTAGCCGGCGCCCCACTCCGTGTGCAGGAAGCTCGGGATGCGCGCATCCGGTTCGATCTTCTCCCGCAGCCGTCGCACGTGCACGGTGACGTTCGATGCGTCACCGAAATCCCACTGCCACACTTCGCGCAGGATCTCCTCACGACTGATCACACGACCCGAGTTGCGAACCAGATAGAGGAACAGTTCGTACTCGCGGGTCGTCAGAGCGATCTCCTGCTCGCCGGCCCAGACGCGCCGATGGGCGGCGTCGACCCGGAAGTGGCCCGCCGTGAAGGTCAGCGGTGCCGCCGTGCTGCTTCGCCGCAGCTGCGCGTTCACCCTCAGTTGCAGCTCCCGCAGCGAGAACGGCTTGCCGAGGTAGTCGTCTGCGCCGCGCTCGAGACCGTCGATGCGTTGCTCGACGCCGTCGAGGGCCGTGAGCATGATGATGGGAACGTCGGAGATCCGGCGGATGCGCCGGCACAGCTCGTCGCCATCGAGTCCCGGCAGCATCCGGTCCAGGATCAGCAGGTCGGGCATCCGCTTCTCGATCTGGTGCCAGGCCTCCCGACCGTCGGCGAACGGCTGAACCACGCAGCCCGCGGCGCGCAGATGATCGGCGACCACGGTGCGCACCGCTGGGTCGTCCTCCACGACCGTCACGCGTGCCCCTGTCTGCATGACTTCGAGCGTAGGCGGGGCACGGGTTCTCCGAGGCCGCCAATTCTTACAGCTCCGAAATGTGCGCTTACAGATCCGAAATCTCTGCCCGATGCGAGCGCAGCCGTTGCTTCACTGGCCCCGAAACGCCACCCATCCTTCAGGAGCAAACGCATGAAAACCCTCTCCAGACTCGGGCTCGCCACCATCGCCACGGTCGCTTTCGTCGGTATCGGCGTCACGGCCGCGGAGGCCACCCCTGCCCAGCATCCAGGACCTCCTGCCGGCACCGTGTTCGTGCAGACCGACGGACTCTCCGGCAACCAGATCGTCAGTTACGACCGCCTGACCGACGGCACACTGCGGCAGGCCGGCATCTACGACACGGGCGGGAACGGCGTGGCGCTGAACGGATCGGTCGTCGACCACCTCGCCTCGCAGAGCTCCCTGGTTCGAAGCGGTCAGAGCCTGTTCGCCGTCAACGGCGGCAGCAACTCCGTCACCTCCTTCACCGTCGCCGGCGACAGGCTGATCCGCCGTCAGGTGCTCGACTCCAACGGCCAGGCTCCCGTCTCGATCGCGGCATACGGCCACCTGGTCTATGTGCTCAACGCGCGTGGGGGCGGCTCCATCCAGGGCTACCTCAACCTCGGCGGCAACCTCATCGCCGTGCCCGGATGGCACCGCGATCTGGGCCTGGACCCGAACGCCACACCCGAATTCACCAGCACGCCGGCACAGATCGCCTTCACTCCGGATGGAACGAAGCTCGTGATCTCCACGAAGGGCGGCACCAGCGCCTTCGACGTCTTCTCGCTCGGCCTGCTCGGCCCGTCGCTCCAGCCCGTCGTCAGCACTTTCGCGGGCGACGTTCCGTTCGGCTTCCAGTTCGACGCCCACGATCACCTGATCGCGAGCGAGGCCGGCCCGAACGCCGTCGCGAGCTTCACGGTCAACCCCGATGGCACCGTGACCAAGAATGCCGAGGTCCCCACCGGACAGAAGGCCACGTGCTGGATCGTGGTCGACGGAGACGACGTCTACGCCTCCAACGCGGGCAGCGGCACGCTGAGCGGCTACCAGATCGGCCAGAACGGGTCGCTCGGCTCGATCGGCGTTACCAGCACGGATGCGGGGACCGTGGACGCGGCCGTCAGCGCGGATGGCCACTATCTGTATGTCCAGGCGGGTGCTGCCGGCATCGTCGACGAATTCGAGGTCGGAAGCACCGGCATCCTGCAGGAGATCGGATCAGTGACCGTCCCGAACGGCGTCGGCGGTGAGGGGATCGTCGCCGGCTGAGATCTGCGACGACGGCCGGGGCTGACGCGTCTGTCAGTCCCGGCCGTCGAGCCTTCTGACCACGTTCGGTTTCGCGTGAGAATGTCAGCCATGGCGTTGAGGCGATGGGCTCAGACTTTCGCGGGCGGGCAGTTCGCGTCGGGGATGGCGCGACTGAATGCCCGGCATCCGTGGAGTCACAACGATCACTTCCACGCCTGGATCCTGGCGAATATTCCGGCCCGGCGCGGTGTCGCGCTCGATGTCGGCTGCGGTCGCGGCGAGCTTCTGGCCGCCTTGTCTCCCTACTTCGTCACGGTGCAGGGGAACGACATCGACGCTGGGATGCGGGAGAAGGCGACGGCCCGCTGCACCGGGCTGTCCAACGTGACCGTTCGCGGCGGGGACTGGACCGACGCTCCAGGACCGGTCGACGCCGTGACCATGATCGCGGTTCTGCATCACCTTGACGCCGCAGCAGCGCTGCAGCACGTTCGTCGCATCCTCGCTCCCGGTGGGCGGTTCCTCGCCGTCGGTCTCGCCCGACCGGTGAGCGCGGTCGACCATCTGTGGGACCTCGCGTCCACGGTCACCAATCCGATGATCGGCTACGTCAAGCACCCGTGGCCGGCCGCGGGAAAACCGCAGCCCGCGCCGTTTCCGGTCCGAGACCCCACGATGTCGTTCGATGAGTTGAAGAAGACGGTCGTGGAGGTCATGCCGGGAGCCGTGATGCGCCATCACCTGGCGTTCCGGCACACGATCCTCTGGACGAAGCCGGCGTAGTGGTTGCCAGCGCTCACGTGGTGGTCGGCGCGCGCCGGTGTCCTCATATGCGATGAACCGGCCGACCTCGACCTCTCGCTCGGCCAGCGCCGCGAGAGCCGGGGGGCGAGGTGCCGACTGCGGTGGGACCCGGTGATAGGCCTTGATGAGCCTGGGTGCTAGTCGGACACCGCCGCCCTATCGCGATGGTCGCGGCGGGGGTATCTCGGAATCGCCGGTCGACGTGCCGTCGGAGCCGCGGGCCGCCGTGCCATCGGCATCGCCTTCTCTACGGGACGACGCTGCGTCGTTCACATCCGTCGAGCGCGGGGCTCGGACATCCGGATCGATCTCGTCCGCGCGGCCGAGCTTCTCATCGACCGCGGCCCGCGCGTCGCCTGCTTCGGCGGCATGCGCCTCGGCATCCCTGCGCCGGCGTTCGGCTTCCACCTCCGCCTGCTTCGCGTCCGCGTCCGCCCGGGATGCCTTCGCTTCCCGCTCTCGTGCGGCGAGGTCGTCGTCCCGTGCTGCGGCGCGGAGTTCGTCGGCGCGATGCCTGTCATGTTCCTGCTTGCGTCGTCGTCCCACGGTCAAAGCGATCGCCACGATGATCGCGACCACGACGATCACGATGACGATGATCAGGACGACCCATCCGGTTGTGTTCATGCTCGGACACCGTACGCGGGCCCCGCGCTGGGGGCAGGGGTTGACGGATGACAACCCGAGTGTGCGCGCCGGGGACCACGGACGGAAGCCGGTCGCCTGCTCAGACGAGGGCGGCGCACTGTCCGGTGGCCTTACCACCGACAGTGTTGGGGACGGGACCGAAACCCGGCGAGACCTTAGGTGTGATTCCGGAGCAGTTGAGATTGCGTCCGACGGCGTTGTGCCCGATGTACATGCCGTTGCCGCCTGGGTCGGTATCGGTGATCACGATGTTGGTGAACGTGGCGTTGCCGCCGATCCTGTTGAACAGCACGCCGATCCAGTTAGTGGTCTGCCCGCTCATCGTGACGTTCCCGTCGATGGTGTTGTTCTTGATCGACCAGGGGAAGTCTGCACCGCCTCCGGTGACGGTGACATTGCCCTTCACCGTGATGCCGTTGAGCAGTACGCCCATCGCGCCGGTGGCGGTCACGTTTCCGCCGATACTCACGACCGAGTTGCCGCCGTCGAGACAGGGGTGCGCGGTGTTGCCGACGGACTCCGGTGATTGGCAGCCGAGCCCGAGCAACGATCCCGCCCCCGCCGTGACGTTCTTGCCCACGATGACCGTGGACGAGTACGTCTGGGCATCAAGAGCCGCTCCCGGGTCGACGGTGAGATTGCCCGTGACATTGAGGGTGGCACCCTGCGGCACGGTGCAGTAGCCGGCGATGGTCAGGTTGCTGAAGGTTCCCGACACATCGCCGCCCGTACACGTTCCGGCGCCTCCGCTGGAAGCCGCGTTCGCCGCCGGCACGCCGGCGATGCCTACAAGGCCCGCCGCTGCGAGCGAGACGAGGATCCGCGCCAGAGTTGTCTTCTTCATGGCCATCCCTTCCGTGATGACGGGCTGGGAGAACCGGCGCGCGGATTCGCATCGTCGGTGATAGCGAACATCGAACCGAGAGTGCACCCCAGCGTGGCCCCCGTATGCCCGTCAGCCGCCGACTGGCGTGCACAGGCCTGAAGCTACACTGCGGGCTTGGCCCGCCACAAGAGAGAACTGAGAATTTCTCATGACGTTGCCAACCCGACATGACGCGCGCCGCGTGAGCCTTCGGGCGCTCCATTCATGTTGGAACGCCGAACACCGGCGAAGCACGCAGGGTCGCGTTTGCCGCTAAGCGAAAACCCCCGAGATCCCTTGTAAACACTGGGATCGCGGGGGTTCGCGGTTGGCGGTACCGGTGGGATTTGAACCCACGGATGGCTTGCACCATCACATGTTTTCGAGACATGCTCCTTCGGCCGCTCGGACACGGTACCGCCGTCTACTGTACGCGACGGCGGCACGGGCATCCAATTCGCGTGAGCGCCACACAGCACTGGCAGGCAACGAGCCGGACTACGATCTGCGTGACGACACTACGGCCATTGACCACAGTCGCGGTGCCGCATCCGTAGCCTCGGCGCCGCGGCCGCAGTCTCGGTGGCACGGCCGCAGCCTCGGCAACGCATCCGCAGTCTCGCCGCCGCATCGGGAGCGTCCACGTCGCGGCGGCATACGCTGGATCGATGCGCAGCGAGAGACGGATGCCCGCACCCGTCAAGGCTGCACTGGTCGCGGCGTCCTGCACCGTAGCGCTGGCCGTCGCGGGAACGGCACTCGTGCGGTCGCTGTCCAAGCGGCGCACGCTCGCGGCCGCCGCACTGAACGAGACGCTTCCGGTGAACTCGGCATGGTGGCGCGCGCGGGCCAAGGCGGACGGCGCGCTGCTGTACGTCGCGCTCGGAGACAGCGCCGCGCAAGGGATCGGAGCAAGCGAACCCGTGCGCGGCTACGTAGGCATCCTCGCCGAACGCATCGCGCACCGCAGCGGTCTCAGCGTGCGCACCAGCAACCTCAGCGTCTCCGGCGCCACGGTCGCGCAGGCGGTCGACTACCAGCTCCCCCGGCTGGCAAAGCAGCGGCCGGACATCGTCACCGTTTCGATCGGCGCCAATGACATCGCCTCATGGGACGCCGTCGCCTTCGAGTCCACGCTGGCTGCAGTGCTCGACGCGTTGCCGCCGCACGCGATCGTTGCGGAGCTCCCCTACTTCTATCTGCCCGGCAACGAACGCAGGGTGGCAGCGGCGAACGAGATCATCCACCGTCTCTGCCGCGAACGCGGCCTCACCGTCGCGCCGCTGCACGCCACGACGAAGCGGCCGGGCATCCTCGGCGCGCTGACGCTGTTCGCCGGCGACCGATTCCATCCGAACGATCGCGGATACGAGCTCTGGGCATCCGCATTCGCACCGCTCGTCGACCGGCGCGTCGACCAGGTGCTCAGCGCGCGGGCGGATGCCGCGAATCGGTGAGGAAGTCCAGCACGCGCTGCCACGCGGGCACGATCGCGAGGTGGCCTACCCCGTCGACGTCGTCACGCGTCACGTTCGCCAACTGCGACGCGTACCAGTCACCGTGCGCCGGACTGATCGCATCCTTACTGCCGTACACGAGCAGCGTCTGCGCCTTCACGTCGGCCAGGTCGAAGCCCCACGGATGCGCCGTGTATGCGAGCAGATCCGTCACCTGGCCGATCGAGCCCTGCCGCACCGCATCCCGAAGCATCATCTCCAGCCGGTCGCGCACGCCCGGTCGATCGAGCACGGCGTCATCGACATCGCGCACGCCCAGTACGGAGAGGGGCGGCGGGTCGGATGGCTGGAAGCCGCGCGCCGCTGCCTCGTGCGCGAAGGCATCCGTCAGCGTCTCGAACGCCTCCTCCGCGGGCAGCTGCGACAGCGCCTCGCTCTGCTCGGCCAGCGGCTTCGGGATCCACTCCACCGCGTCGTTCGGAGCGGGCGTGCCGATCACTGCGACGCGGGAGATGAGCTGCGGATGCCTCGCCGCGAGAGCGAGCGCCACCCTGCCTCCCGCGGACCATCCGACTACCGAGATGCCCTTGTCCGCTCCCTCGCCGAGCGACATGCCGATCTCGGACCTCGCACGGAGGAACTGGGCGATGTCGTCCGCAGCACGGGCCACGGACGGCCACACACCGGAGGGCAACGGGTCGGACGAGCCGTACCCCGGCCGGTCGAGCGCCACGATGTGGGCGTCGGACTGCTGCGAAACGGTGGGATCCGGATCGAACATGCCGCTGCCGGGCGCCGGGTGACAGAGGATCACGATCCTGTCGGCGACCGGGTTGCCGTGCGTGTTGACGCCGAGGCGGCGTCCGTCTTCGAGCGTGAAGAGCTGATCAGCCATGACCACATGATGCGCACCACCACTGACGAAGTGCCAGGCCTTGCGGTTCTCCACAACGGTTGCGTCGTGCACAACTCCGCCGGTCGCGGCCCGCGACGTCGGGGGTGCCGCCTAGCCTGAGTGCGGGTCGAACACGCAGCCCGCAGCACGGTCGGAGGATTCATGGCGAAAGCGCAGGGCGGATACCGCTGCTCCGTGTGCGGATGGTCGACAGCCAAATGGGTGGGCAGGTGCGGGGACTGTCAGGCGTGGGACACGATGACGGAGGCGGTGCAGACATCCGCTCGCGTCACCCCCGCCCGCATCGCGGATGAGCGGGCGGCGACACCGATCACGGACGTCGGAACGGATGCCGTCTACCACTGGCCGAGCGGCGTCGGCGAGTTCGACCGGGTGCTCGGGGGCGGGATCGTGCCGGGCGCCGCCATCCTGCTCTCCGGAGAACCGGGCGTGGGCAAGTCGACGCTGCTGCTCGAGGTCGCCTCGCGGACGGCCGCTGCGAAGTCGCGCGTGCTGTACGTGTCGGCAGAGGAGTCCGCGGGCCAGGTCCGGCTGCGCGCCGAGCGCACCGGCGCCCTGCAGCCCAGCCTCTACCTCGCTGCCGAGACCGATCTCGCCGCGGTGGTCGGTCAGATCGACGCGATCGATCCCCAACTGGTCATCGTCGACTCGGTGCAGACCATCGCCAGCCCGTCGCTCGATGGCATCGCGGGCGGCCCGAGCCAGGTGCGCGAGGTGGCGAGCACCCTCATCCGCGTGGCGAAGGAGCGCAATCTGCCCGTTCTGCTCGTCGGCCACGTCACGAAAGACGGCCAGGTCGCCGGGCCGCGCGTGCTCGAGCACCTCGTCGACGTGGTGTGCCAGTTCGAGGGCGACAGGCAGACGGCGCTGCGGTTCGTGCGTGCGCTCAAGAACCGCTTTGGTCCGACGGACGAGGTCGGATGCTTCGAGATGTCAGGTGACGGCATCGTCGAGGTGCCCGACCCGAGCGGCCTGTTCCTCAGCCGTTCGTCCACACCGCTGTCCGGCACCTGCGTGACCGTGGCGATGGAGGGCAAGCGCCCGATCCCGGTCGAGGTGCAGGCGCTCGTCATCGACTCGACGGCGCCGAACCCGCGACGCGTCACGAGCGGGGTGGATGCCGCGCGCCTGGCGATGCTGCTCGCGGTGCTGGAGAAACGGGCGGGCATCCGCGTCTCCGACAAGGACGTGTACGTCTCGACGGTGGGCGGCGTTCGACTCACCGAGCCGGCGGCGGACCTCGCCATCGCGATCGCGGTCGCGTCCGCGGTGCGGAACAAGGCGATCGCGCACTCCACGGTCGCATACGGCGAGATCAGCCTCGCCGGCGAGGTGCGCGCGGTGTCCGGTTCGCGTCAACGCGCCGGCGAGGCGAACCGCATGGGCTTCAAGGAGCGCATCGACGGCGAGGTCGGCAGCATCGGCGCGGCGCTCCGCATCGCGTTCGCGACCGGTCTCAGCGACTTCGACCGGGAGCTCGACGCCGCGTTCTGACCCGCGTGTTCGAGCGGCCGTTTTCGACCCGGCGAGGTCAGCTCAGCAGGAACTGCTTCGTCGTCTTCGAGGTGACGCCGTCCACCTGCACCTTCAGGTGATACGACGCGCCAGCAGCCGGCACCGCCTGCCGCTGCTTGTCGCTGCAGGTCGACGGATCGGAGCGAGTGCGATCCCACGCGATCGGGTTCGACGTCAGCATCTTGCCGGGCTCGAGCAGGATGACCGTGTCGACCGGATTCGTCTGGCAGTCCGTCGACTTCCAGTACACCTCGTTGCCGCTCGTGATCGTGAACACCTGCTTGGCCGTTCCGGCGTCGAACGTGCACGCCTTCGTGCCGGTATTCGTGATCGAGAACGAGAGCTGCGGCTGAACGCCCGGTCCGTAACTGTTGGCATCCGTGATCGCTTCGACGTCGATCGCGGATGCCGTACACGCCTTGCCGCTCGCCGTCGCCTTGGTGGTGGGCACGGTCGTCGGGTTCGTGGTGGGCCTTGTGGTCGGCTTGGGCGTCGAGGTGGTCGCGGCGTGGGTGGCGATCGGTGCCGTGGCATCCGACTTGCCGCGCGGCGCGAACACGATCAGCAGAATCACCACCACGATCGCCAGCAGCGCCAGGCCCACCACCAGCCGGCGTCGCCAGTACACCCTGCTCGACTGCGGGCCGACCGGATGCTTCAGGCTCGACATGCCATCAGGCTAAGCGGCACCCATGCGGCACCTGAGGCAACTCGCCGGGCGAATGCGTCAAGGCGCGCGATCGACCGTGGTATCGGCAGTGTGCATCGTTGTTCAAGTCGCAGTTTTCGTCGGATAGTCCGACGAATAGCGACGAAAAGTGCGACCTGAACGACGGGGTCCGCGACTACAGGTGCTTGATCATCCGAGTGTTGCCGAGAGTGTTCGGCTTCACGCGAGCCAGATCCAGGAACTCGGCGACACCTTCGTCGCGGCTTCGCAGGAGCTCGTTGTAGACCTCCGGGTCCACGGTCTCGTGCCCCATGTCTTCGAACCCGTGCCTCGAGAAGAACCGCACCTCGAAGGTGAGACAGAACAGCCGGCTCAGCCCCAGTCCGGTCGCGTCGTACACGAGGCGCTCGAGCATCGCGTGTCCGACACCGCGGCCACGCCACTCGTCGGCGACGGCGAGAGTGCGCACCTCGCCCAGGTCTTCCCACAGAACGTGCAGGGCACCGCATCCGATCAGTTCGCCGTCGAGGTCTTCGGCGACCCGAAACTCCTGCAGCGCCTCATACAGCGCGACACGCTCCTTGCCGAGCAGGATGCGCCGCTCGACCAGCGGCTGCACGAGTTGCTGCATGCGCGGCACGTCACCGGTTCGGGCGCGCCGCACGCGGAATCCGCGCAGCTCGGTCGTCGAGATCGGCTCGGTGAGGAGGTCTGCCACGCTTTTCAGAATAGGCGGTGTTGCCGAGCGGAACCTGGCGCAGGCATCCCACCCCTCCGCCGCGGAGGAGCGCAAGGGGGATGACAGCGGATGCCCACCGCAGGATGCTGAGAGGACGCGCGTGCCTCGGTGCGCGAGAATTCGAAGGGACTCACGATGAAGATCATCATCTTCGCCGCCGGTGTGGCTGTCGGCTACATCCTCGGCGCTCGGGCGGGTCGCATGGGATACGAGCGGTTGCGCGAGAATGCGCGGAAGTTCGCCAACTCGCCCGCCGTGCAGAATGTCGCGAGCAGCGTCGGCGACGTTGTCGGGTCGGCGGCGAACCTCGCCGGCGACAAGATCTCGGATGCCCTGGGCTCGGTGGAGAAGAAGCTCGACGACGCCGCGGGGTGACCTCCGCGTACACGACAACGCGGGACCGACCGTATTGGTCGATCCCGCGTCGTGGTCTAGAGCCCCTATCGCGGCTTCGCCGCTCAAACGCTCAATCGGTTCGGCCGTGCGAGCAAGCTCGCACGGCTCTCACCTCAATCGCGTCTAGAGCCCCGCTGCCATGTCCGGGGTCGTCGAACCGGTACCGACCGGGCCGGCCGCGATCGCTCCCACCGGGTCCTTGCGGGCCGCCGTCGTGAACACGAACTCGCCGTTCTGGAAGTCCACCGTGACGTGGTCGCCCGCGTTCAGCTCGCCGTGCAGGATCTTCTCACTGAGCCGGTCCTCCACCTCGTGCTGCACCGCACGGCGCAGGGGGCGAGCACCGAGCGCCGGGTCGAACCCGACCTCGATGAGCCGCTCCTTGGCGGGCTGCGTGAGCTCGATCGTCATGTCGCGGTCGAGCATCCGCTCGCCGAGGCGCTTCGTGAACAGGTCGACGATCTGCAGCAGCTCGCTCTTGTCGAGCTGCGGGAACACGATGATCTCGTCGACACGGTTCAGGAACTCGGGCTTGAAGTTCTTCTTCAGCTCCTCGTTCACCTTGCCGCGCATGCGGTCGTAGCCGGACTGGCTGCCCGCGTCGCCCTCGGCCTGGAAGCCGACGGGTCCGCCGGAGATCGCGGCCGTTCCGAGGTTGGTCGTCATGATGATGACGGTGTTCTTGAAGTCGACGACGCGACCCTGGCCATCCGTCAGACGCCCTTCCTCCAGAATCTGCAGGAGCGAGTTGAAGATGTCGGGGTGCGCCTTCTCGATCTCGTCGAACAGCACGACGCTGAACGGCTTGCGGCGCACCTTCTCGGTGAGCTGGCCGCCCTCTTCGAAGCCGACGAACCCGGGAGGGGCGCCGAACAGCCGGGAGACCGTGTGCTTCTCGCCGTACTCAGACATGTCGAGCGAGATCATCGCCGACTCGTCGTCGAACAGGAACTCGGCGAGCGCCTTGGCCAGCTCGGTCTTTCCGACACCGGTAGGACCGGCGAAGATGAACGAGCCGGACGGGCGGTGCGGGTCCTTCAGGCCGGCACGCTGACGGCGAATGGTGCGGGAGAGCGCCGAGATGGCCTCCTCCTGACCGATGACGCGCTGGTGCAGCGCCTTCTCCATGAAGACGAGCCTGCTGGACTCCTCCTCGGTGAGCTTGAACACCGGGATGCCCGTGGCTTGCGCCAGCACCTCGGCGATCAGTCCCTCGTCGACCTCCGCCGTCGTCTTGACGTCGCCGGAGCGCCACTGCTTCTCCAGCCGCAGCCGCTCGCCGAGCAGGTTCTTCTCCTCGTCGCGCAACGCGGCGGCCTTCTCGAAGTCCTGCTCCTCGATCGCCGACTCCTTGCGCTCGCGCACCTTGGCGATCTTGTCGTCGAACTCGCGCAGCTCCGGCGGAGCGGACAGGATCGACAGGCGCAGCCGGGCGCCGGCCTCGTCGATCAGGTCGATGGCCTTGTCCGGCAGGAAGCGATCGCTGATGTAGCGGTCGGAGAGGTTCGCAGCGGCGACGATGGCGCCATCCGTGATCGACACCTTGTGGTGCGCCTCGTAACGATCGCGCAGCCCCTTCAGGATGTTGATCGCGTGCGGCAGCGACGGCTCCGCCACCTGGATCGGCTGGAAGCGGCGCTCGAGCGCGGCATCCTTCTCGAAGTGCTTGCGGTACTCGTCGAGCGTGGTCGCACCGATGGTCTGCAGCTCACCGCGCGCCAGCAGCGGCTTCAGGATGCTCGCGGCGTCGATCGCGCCCTCCGCGGCACCCGCACCCACGAGGGTGTGGATCTCGTCGATGAAGGTGATGATGTCGCCGCGGGTGCGGATCTCCTTGGTGACCTTCTTGAGGCGTTCCTCGAAGTCACCGCGGTACCGCGAGCCGGCGATCAGCGAGCCGAGGTCGAGCGTGTACAGCTGCTTGTCTTTCAGCGTCTCGGGCACGTCGCCGCGCACGATCGCCTGGGCGAGCCCCTCCACGACGGCGGTCTTGCCCACGCCGGGCTCCCCGATGAGCACCGGGTTGTTCTTGGACCGACGCGACAGGATCTGCATGACGCGCTCGATCTCCTTCTCACGGCCGATCACCGGATCGAGTTTGTTCTCGCGCGCAGCCTGCGTGAGGTTGCGGCCGAACTGGTCGAGGATCTGGCTTCCGCCCTGAGCGCTCTGCTGCTCGTTCGCCCCCACCTGTACCTGCTCCTTGCCCTGATAGCCGGAGAGCAACTGGATGACCTGCTGGCGCACCCGGTTGAGGTCCGCGCCGAGCTTGACGAGCACCTGTGCTGCTACGCCTTCGCCCTCGCGGATGAGTCCGAGCAGGATGTGCTCGGTTCCGATGTAGTTGTGCCCCAGCTGCAGCGCCTCGCGGAGCGACAGCTCGAGCACCTTCTTGGCACGCGGAGTGAACGGGATGTGCCCGGTCGGCTGCTGCTGGCCCTGGCCGATGATGTCCTGCACCTGCTCGCGCACGGCATCCAGCGAGATCCCCAGCGACTCCAGGGCCTTCGCCGCGACACCCTCACCCTCGTGGATCAGACCGAGCAGGATGTGCTCGGTTCCGATGTAGTTGTGGTTGAGCATCTTGGCCTCTTCCTGGGCCAGGACGACGACGCGGCGAGCTCGGTCGGTGAATCTCTCAAACATGTGGTCACTCCTGAAAGGGCCGCTGGCGGAGCGCCGGCGGGATGCGCGCACTGTGTTTCACGAGCATCCGGATGCCTGCACGTCGGCCCCGTTATGAATCAGGGTAATGAGCGGTTCGGCTCGTGTGGTGGCTGTTCGCCGTCGGCGTTAAGGCCTTGCGCTACTTGGAGGAAAGGCCCCCGAGCACCCAGGTCAGGCCCTGACCGGTGACGGCGACATCCGAGTGCCGGTCGATGGTGTTCGGTGTGGCGAACACGGTCGTGTGCGGCACGTAGTCCATCGTGCAGATCTTCTTCTTGTCCGGCTGCGGGATGGTCAGTTCGACCTTGTTGTGCCCGGTGAGCTTGAATCTGCTGGCAATCGGCGGGCAGGTCGAACTGCCGTACAGGGTGACGGTGAACTGGTCGCCACCCTTGAGCCACACCGAGAACGGCGCACCGCCCGCGCTGCTTGCGGGTGCTTCCACCCCTTTCGGCTCGCCCTTGTAGTCGGTGACCGGCTTCGTGGAGTTCTGCGCGCATCCGGCGAGGGCGAGCATCGTGAGGCCGGCGACGACGGACGCGACGGCGACGCGCGAGAATCGGCGCGGGCGGGCGGAAGGGCGCGGCATGCCTCCATGGTAGGGGCGGGAGGACGGCGCGCAGACGGCGAAACAGCGGCACCCGTTCATAACTCCTGCAGAAGAGGAACGCCCCTGCCATGACCCCACCGCTCGTCCGGGAGTCGTCGGCCGCGCGAGCGGAATTGCAGGAGTTACGAACCGGCTGGTAGCGGTGTCCGCACGTAGGATGCCGCTCATGAGCAACCTGGAGCGGCGGCCGGCGGAACTCGTGGCAGAGTGCGAGGCGGCCGACGGCGCCGGGATCGTGCTGCTTCAGCCGCGGGACGTGCCGCTCGGCGGGCCTCGCGCCATGCCAGTGCACCGCACGCTTCCGCAGCGTTCGAAGTCGACGATCGGCGGCTGGTGCTTTCTCGACCACTACGGTCCCGACGACGTCTCGGTGACCGGCGGCATGCGCGTGCCACCGCATCCGCACACCGGGCTGCAGACTGTCAGCTGGCTGTTCCAGGGCGAGATCGAGCACCGCGACAGCGTCGGCTCGCACGCCATGGTGCGGCCGGGCGAGCTGAATCTCATGACGGCCGGGCACGGCATCAGTCACTCGGAGGATTCGACGCCCGAGACGACCGTGCTGCACGGCGCCCAACTGTGGCTCGCGCTTCCTGACGCCTCGCGGGAGCAGGCGCCGTTCTTCGAGCGGACCGTTCCCTCCCCCGTCTCGATCGGGGACGGCGTCGTGGCGCGCGTCTTCATCGGCGAGCTCGCGGGAGCATCCGCTCGTGCCACGGTGTTCAGCCCGCTCGTCGGCGCTCAGCTCGACCTGTATGCCGGCGGCTCCGTCGACCTGGACGTTCCTGCGGCGTTCGAGCACGGCATCCTGCTCGACCTCGGCGACATCGCAGTCGAAGGCGTCGAGGTTCCGCATCGGCACCTCGCGTACGTGCCGCCCGGACGTTCGCGGCTGCGGCTGTCGTCGGTGGGCGGCGCGCGCATCCTGCTGCTGGGCGGCGAACCGCTCGGCGAGCAGATCGTGATGTGGTGGAACTTCATCGGCCGCAGCCACGACGAGATCGTTGCGTCGCGGGAACAGTGGCAGCACGAGGTGATCGATGGAGCCGATACCGCCGGGCGGTTCGGGGCGGTCGCCGACTACCCGGGGCGCCCGCTTCCCGCGCCCACCATGCCCACCGTGCGGCTGAAGCCGCGGCAGTAGGGCATCCGCTCAGCGGTAGAGCGGGCTCCCGTCGTGGGCGGCCGGGACCGGCGTTCCGTCGGCGAAGGTCGGCCACGCCAGTGGCGCGCCGGCGACGGCCGCGAAGTCGGGTGCGCCGCCGGCTCCGGTCGGTACGGGTGCGCCGTTTGCGAGGCGCGGCCAGGCCAGCGGCGGGTGGGCGACGCCCGAAGCGGCGGACTGCGGTGCACCGGCCGGAGCCTGCGGCACCGGCGGCACGGTCGGAGGATAGAGGCCATTGCCGTACGCGCCAGGCACGAATCCGTAGGGCCCAGTGCGCTGCTGACGGTGACTGCGGTTGATGAGCAGTCCCCAGAGCGGGATCAGAACGAGCGCGACGCCGGCGATCACCGCGATGGAGGCGACGACGCGGCCGTAGAAGTCCAGGTCCCACAGGTGGTTGAACGGGGCTGGCGCGGGGATCGTGACCATGATGCCGATGACGCCGAACGCGATTCCCGAGATGTAGGCGAGCGCACGAGTCACGGTCGTGACCCACCGCGAGTACAGGAACCGCACGAGGTCGACGAGCGCGAGCATCCCGCGCACGAAGATGAGGCACAGGATGCTCCGCCAGATGTCGATCCAGAGCGCGAACGGGCCGGAGCCGTTCTCCGTCCAGATCGTGACGATCCAGAGCAGCAGCAGGTAGGCATCCGTCGCCAGCGAGGCGAACTCGAACCACTCGGGACGGTACGCGCCGATGACGGTGTCGAGCCAGACCAGGAGCGCGAACACGATCAGCGCGATGTCGGTGGTGACGACGCGCCCGAGCGTGTCACTGCCCGCACCGAACAGGATGAACACCACGGAGACGAGTGCGCACGCCGCCACGACGATGAGCACGACGCGGGCGCCCCAGGCGCCGAGCACACTGGCGCGCTTGCCGGCTGGAGCGAACGGCGGAGCCGGGTTCTGCGGCACGGCGGTCTGCGGCACCTCGGTCTGCTGGTTCGGGGTCTCTTGACTCATGGAAGGTCTCCTCGTGATCGCGCCGCCAGCGTATCGAAGGCCGGCGATCAGGGCGACCGCTTTCCACAGTCCAACCGCTTCCCAGGGGCTGTGGACGCAGAGGTCACTGCAGCGCGGAGGTGAGCCTCGCGAGGTTGTCGAGCATGGTGGACAGCAGCGGCTGCTTCATCCACTCGTCGAGGGTGAGCTGCTTGCTGGCATCCCGGTAGCCCTGCTCGACCTCGCGCATCTCGGTGACGAACGACTTGCCGCGCACCATGAGCGAGATCTCGGCGTTCAGCATGAACGAGCGCATGTCCATGTTGCTCGAGCCGATCACCGCCACGTCGTCGTCGATGGTGAAGTGCTTGGCGTGCAGGATATAGGGCGCCTTGTACATCCAGATCTTCACGCCCGCGCGCAGCAGCTGCTCGTAGTAGGAGCGCTGCGCGTGGTAGACGAGGCCCTGGTCGCCGATCTCGGAGACGAAGAGCTCGACCCGGATGCCCCGCTGCACCGCGGTGGTGAGGGCGGTCAGCATCGCCTCGTCGGGCACGAAGTAGGGCGAGGTGATGATGATCTGCTCGGTCGCGTAGTAGAGCAGTGCGAGGAACAGCTTCAGGTTGTTCTCGTTGTCGAAGCCCGGGCCGCTCGGCACCAGCTGGCAGTCGAGCTCCTCCTCGACGGTCACCGTCGCGATCGGGTCCCGCTCACGGGCGAGCAGCTCGCCGGTCTCCGAGTACCAGTCGGTGATGAAGATGGCATTGAGGCCGGCGACGATCGGACCCTCCAGCCGGGCGACGAGCTCCTTCCACTTCAGTCCGCGCTTGATGTTGCTGCGCTTGTTGTAGGTGCGGTCGATCACGTTCTGCGATCCCATGAAACCGACGCGGCCATCGGCTACCAGCAGCTTGCGGTGGTTGCGCAGATCCGGCCGCTGGTATTTGCCCTTCAGCGGCTGCACCGGCAGCATCAGCCTCCATTGCGCGCCCATCTCGGTGAGGCGCTTGATGGTGCGCTTGTAATCCCGTGTGCGAAGGGATGCGATGTGGTCCAGCATCACTCGCACGGTCACGCCGCGCTTCACCGCGGCTTCGAGCGCGTCGAAGAATGGTCCCGTCGTGTCGTCCCAGCTGAGGATGTAGAACTCGACGTGCACGTAACGCTTGGCAGCGTTGACCGCCTCGATCATGGCATCCAGCGACTCGTCGTAGGCCCCGATAAGGGATGCCGCGTTGCCGCCGACGAGCGGCATGGCCCCGAGGCTGCGGTTCATGCGCACGACGGGCTCGAGCCAGGGCGGCCATGGATGGTCGCGTCGCACCCGCTCGATGCCTTCGGTGGAGTCGAGGATGAACTGGTTGATCTGCTGCTGCCGCAGACGTCGCTGCTTGGGCAGCTTGTAACTGCCGATGAGCAGGAAGAACAGCCACCCGAGGTAGGGGATGAAGTAGACCGCCAGCAGCCACGCGGTCGCCGAAGTGGGCCGGCGGTTCCGGGGAATGACGATGATCGCCACGATGCGCAGTCCGAAGTCGACGATCAGCGCGATGACGATGATGATCCAGGTCAGGGTGCCGCTGTCCATGCCATCCCCTCGTGCAGCCGGCTGGGGCTGACGCTAGCACCGGCGGGCGACGGTCTGCGCCACCGACAAGGGGTGAAGTGAGCCGGACTAATGCTGCAGGCCGCGGCGGGCGCGCTCCTGCGCCTCGATCTTCGCGTACGCCTTGCGCTCACTGCGGTCGGCGTGCACGAGCGAACGCATCACTATCCAGAACACGAGCCCGACGAGAACCGTCGGCGCGAGCGCCCAGATGATGCCTGCCCATACGCCGTCCATGATGTGGTCAAGGATACGCGCTGGAGCCCCGCGAGACCGACGCGTCGATCCGAGGGGCGGCCGTGGAGCCACGCTGGATGAAGACCGACAGCGGCGCCGTGACGTCCTGCGGCTCTCCCCCGTCGATCACGGCCAGCAGCGTGGTCGCGGCGAGGCCGCCCAGGTCTCGCACGTCGTGGCTCATGGCCGACAGCGGCGGCGTGGCCAGCCTGCAGAGCGTCGAGTCGTCCCAGGCCACGATCGACAGGTCGTCGGGTACAGACATCCCCCTCGCCTTCACCGCTTCGAGTCCCGCGACAGCCATCACGTCGTTGTCGACGATCACCGCGGTTGGCGGCTGCGGCCGATCGAGCAACTGCAGGATGGCTGCGGCACCGCTCGGACCGGAGTAGTCGCCGATCGCGGTGCTGGAGGTTCCGCCTGCCGTCGCCATGGCATCCGCGAAGGCCACCGCACGGGCCTGCGTGTGCACAAGGCGCTCCGGGCCTGAGACGCGTCCGATCGCGCGGTGCCCGAGCCGTACGAGTTCCTCGACCGCATGCACGGTCGTCGTGTAGTTGTCGACGCGAACGACGGCGCCGCCTGCGGCATCCACCGGCTCGCCGAGCGTCACGTGCGGCAGACCGAGTTCGGCGAGCACGGCGCCGCGGGGGTCGTCGACGGTGAGGTCGCTGACCACCACGCCCGCGACGGTGCCCGAAGCAGCCCACCTGCGATACGCGGTGAGCTCGTCCGGCACCGTCGGCACGGTCTGCATCAGCACGCGCATGCCGCGCGGATGCAGCACGTCTTCCATGCCGGCGATGACCTCGCTGTAGAACGGGTCGACCCCGACCGGCGAGCGCAGGAACGCCATGCCGATCGACGCCGGCTCGTTGCGTTTCGCACTCATGCGTACAGTATCGCCGCGTTCATGAGCGCGATCGGTCGCCGGCGAGCAGGTCGTTGGCGCTACGCAGCACGAGCGGATCGGTGAACGCCGCAGGGGCGACGTCGGCGCTGCTGCTGACGTGGAACGCGGTCGTCTCGCCCGCGAGCAACGTGACGAGGCCCTGGTCGACGGTGGCGGCGGCATCCACCCGGTCGACGGCGAGGAACACGTCACGGGCGTACGAGCGCGCCGTCACGGCGACCCGGTATCCGTTCTCGGTGCGCACCGCGGATGCCTGCACCGCTTCGGGGTCGAGGCTCTGCCCCGCCACCTCTGCGCCGTTCCACACGGCACGCACGAATCCGTCCACGACGGCCACGATCACCTCGGCGCCACGCTCGTCCAGTCCGGCGACATCGGCCGGCAGCCGGTATGTCGCCGCACCGCGCGCCTCGACGACGACGGGCAGCGTCAGCTCGGCGAGCACGGTGCCGTCGAACGCGAGCCGCGCCAGGCGTGCGGTGGTGGATACCGCATCCGCCGTGTCGTTGACAAGCACGAGCGCGAGGTACTCCTCCGGCTCGCCGAGCGCGGTCGGGTCGGCGTGGCGCGGGTCGATCGTGCGTGGCTGGATGGTCGCGAGCCGAGGTGCGTAGGCGTCCCGCATGGCGTACCAGAGCGGCTTGCGGTGCTCGTCGAAGTCGACAGCCGCCCACGAGACGACCGGCCAGTCGTCGTTCAGCTGCCACAGGATCGTGCCCGTGTTGTACGGCGTCAGCGACCGGAAGTGCTCGACCCCGAACCGGATCGCGTGCGTCTGGTTGAGCTGCGCCGCCCAGTGCCAGTCCTCGATTGAGACCGGCCGTGGCAGGTGCTCCGCCATGCCACGCTCCAGCTTGATGTTGCCGTACTCCGCCTTCTGGTGCACCAGCAGCTCGTGCCCGTACGGCTCCAGGGGCTCATCGTGCACCACCCGGGTGAGCGTGCTCCACGCGGGCGGGCCCTGGAAGCCGAACTCGCTGACGAAACGCGGACGGTGCTCACGGTAGGCGGCGTAGTCGCGCTGGTTCCAGACATCCCAGATGTGCATGGTGCCGTTGCGCGGATCGTTCGGATGCGCGTAGTCGACGAACGAGAACGGGCTCGCCGGCGAGTACGGCCTGGTCGGGTCGAGCTCGGCCAGCAGTCGTGGGAAGAGCTCTCGGTAGTACCCGTCGCCCCAGGCGCGGCCAGCGAGTGCTTCCCGCCACCCCCACTCGACGTAGCCCCAGATGTTCTCGTTGTTGCCATTCCAGATCGCCAGCGAAGGATGCTGCGACAAGCGCACGATCTGCTCGCGCGCCTCGGCCTCCACCTCGCTGGCCAGCCACTCCTCCTCCGAGTACGCGGCGCAGGCGAACAGGAAGTCCTGCCACACCAGCAGGCCGAGCTCGTCGGCCAGTTCGTAGAAGTCGTCGGACTCGTAGATGCCGCCGCCCCACACCCTGATCAGGTTGACGTTCGCCTCCACCGCGTCGGCGAGGCGGCGCGCGTATCGGTCGCGGGTCATCTCGGGGAGAAACGCGTGGTCCGGAACCCAGTTCACGCCGCGCACCAGTACGTCCTCGCCGTTCACCCGCACGACGAACCGGTTGCCTGCCTCGTCGGGCGAGGTGTCGACCTCGACCGTGCGGAAGCCGACGCGGCCCTGCCAGGCGGCCGCGGGCATCCCGCGCACCGCTACCGTCACGTCGTACAGCGGTTGCGCGCCGTGCCCGATGGGCCACCACAGCCGGGCGTCGGGAACCCGCACGACGACGGATGCTCGCACCTCCCCCGCTGCAACGCTCGCGTCCGCACGCACCGAACCGACCCGCACGTCGAGGTCGAGCGCATCCGCCGCAGCGCCGTCGCGCTCCACCTCGACGTGCACCGTGGCGACGCCGTCAGTACCGTCCATGTCCACGAGCGGACGCACGGAGGCGACGCGCGCACCGCTCCAGGAGTCGATGCCGATCGGCTTCCAGATGCCGCTCGTCGCCGCGTCGATGCCCCAGTCCCAGCCGAAGTTCGATGCGGACTTGCGCAGCTGGTTGAACGAGTGGTGCATGACCTTCGGCCAGGCACCGTGCTCGGCGTCCCGCCGCTCCACCTCGGTCACCGGCGCGGCGAACGTGATCGTGAGCTCGTTGGCGCCGGCGCGCAGCAGCTCTCGCACGTCGAAGCGATAGCTGCGGTGCTGGTTCTCTGTGCGGCCCACCAGCCGTCCGTTCAGCTCGATCGTGGCCACCGTATCGAGACCGAACGCGACCAGGTCGTGGCGGGAGGAGCCGTCATCCGACCAATCGAATGTGGTCGCGTACCGCCACACCGTGCTCCCGATCCACTGCTGAGTCGCCTCGTTGTCCCCGTCGAACGGGTCGGCGATCAGGCCGGCGCGCAGCAGGTCGGTGTGCACGACGCCCGGGACCGTGGCGCGCACGTCGCGAAGCTCGACGCCGTCGGGGGTCGGTCCCTGAACCGCTGTGACGGTCCAGCCGTCGCGGATCGGGGTGAAGGTGCTGGGCGTGAAGGGCATGGTGTTCTTTCTGTTTCGTGGTTCGTGCGGCCGCAACCGCCTAGGGCGTGGCCCCGGCGAGCTCCTTGAGCCGGAGCTCCGGGTTCGGCGCCGCGGCCGCCAGCAGCTTCGTATACTCGTGCTGCGGATTGAGGATGACGTCGTCGGCCGGCCCGCGCTCGACGATCTCGCCGCGGAACATCACGAGGATCTCGTCGGAGAAGTGCCTGGCCGTCGCGAGGTCGTGCGTGATGTAGAGCACGCCGAGGTTCTCCTCGCGCTGCAGCCCGGCGAGCAGGTTGAGCACGCCGAGGCGGATCGAGACGTCGAGCATCGACACGGGCTCGTCGGCGATGAGCATGCTCGGCTTGGGGGCGAGCGCACGCGCGATCGCGACCCGCTGCCGCTGCCCGCCGGAGAGCTCGTGCGGATGCTTCCCCGCGTACTCCTCCGCCGGCGTCAGTCGCACGCGTTCCAGGAGCCCGGCCACACCGGCTTCCACCTCTGAGCGCGTGCGACCGCGACCGTGCAGTCTGAGCGGCCTGGCCAGGTGGTGCGCGATCGAGTGGTACGGGTTCAGCGACGCGAACGGGTCCTGGAAGACCATCTGCACCTGGTGCCGGTAGTCGCGTAGACCGCGCCCGTGCCGACTGACCGGCTTTCCGTCGAGCAGGATCTGTCCGTCGCTCGGATGCTCGAGCTGCAGCAGCAGCTTTGCGATCGTCGACTTGCCGCTTCCGGACTGGCCGACGAGGGCGACGGTCTTGCCCGACTCCAGCGTGAAGCTCACGTCGTTCACCGCGACGAGCTCGTGCGATTTCCATCCGCCGCGCACGCGGTAGCGCTTGAACACGTTGCGGAACTCGAGGGTGGTCATCGGCGCGCTCCTTCGGTCTCGGCCGGCACATCCTCTGCGGCGCCGGCACCCGCATCCGATACCAAGCGCTCGTCGTGCACACCAGTGCGGATGAAGTCGCCGCGGTCCCCGGTGAGGCTTGGGAAGGATGCCAGCAGCTGCTTCGTGTACGGATGCTGCGGATTCGTATAGAGGTCGTACGCGTCGTTCAGCTCGACGATCTCGCCGGCCTTCATGACGGCGATCCGGTCACTGATCTCCAGGAGCAGCGGCAGGTCGTGCGTGATGAAGATCACCGCGAAGCCGAGCTCCGCGCGCAACCGCGAGATCTCGTCGAGGATCTCCCGCTGCACCACGACGTCGAGCGCCGTCGTGGGCTCGTCCATGATCATCACCTGCGGGTCGAGCGCCATCGCCATGGCGATCATCACGCGCTGCCGCATGCCGCCGGAGAGCTCGTGCGCGTACGACCGAAGCCGATCGCGCCCGACGCCCACGCGCTCGAGCAGGTCCCCGGCGCGCTGCACCCGCTCCTTCTTCTTCAGCTCCGGCCGGTGCGCCGTGAAGATGTCCTCGAGCTGGTCCTGGATGCGGATGACCGGGTTGAGTGAGTTCATCGCGCCCTGGAACACCATCGAGATCTTGTCCCAGCGGAACGCCCTGAGGTCAGCCCCGCCGAGTGACGCCAGGTCGATCGAGTACCCCTCGCGAGAGTGGAATGTGGCGGATCCCGACGTGATCAGCGCCGGCGGCTTCAGCAGCCGCGTCACGCCATAGGCGAGTGTCGACTTGCCGCATCCGGACTCGCCGGCCAGCCCCAGCACCTCGCCACGCCCGAGCGTGAGCGTCACGTTCTTCACGGCATGCGTCGTGCGGGCACCGAGGTAGTCGACGCTGAAGTCGTCGATGGTCAGAACCGGGTCCGCCACGTTGCGGGGCGGACGGATGCTCGTGGCGGCGCTCATTTGATGTCCTCCTTCTCGAGGAGCTTGATCTGCGACGCGTTCAGGCCCCACGCCTTGCGGGCGGCCCTGGTCTGGTTGCGCAGCTTCGGGTTGATGATCTCGTCGATCGAGAAGTTGATCAGTGAGAGCGCCGCGCCGAAGAGGGCGATCACGAGGCCCGGCGGCACGAACCACCACCAGGCGCCCTGCGTGAGCGCGAGGTCGTTGTACGCCTGATAGAGGATGGTGCCCAGCGTGAACGAGTTGTTCGCCCCGAGGCCGAGGAACGACAGCCCCGCCTCGCCGAGGATGGCGAAGATGATGGCGAACACGAACTGCGACGCCATGACCGGGATGAGGTTCGGAAGGATCTCCACGACCAGCACGCGCCAGGTCTTCTCACCAGAGACCCGCGAGGCGGCGACGTAGTCCCTGTTGCGCAGCGAGAGCGTGACCGCCCTGAGCACGCGCGCCGATCCGGCCCAGCTGGTGATGGCCAGCACGATGGCGATCAGGAACAGACCGCGCTGGTTCTGCGGCACGTAGTTGCCGATCACGATCACGAGCGGCAGCCCGGGGATGACCAGGATCACGTTCGTGAACAGCGCGAAGCCCTCGTCCACCGCTCCGCCGATGTACGCGCCGAGGATGCCGAAGAACGCCGACAGCACGGTGGCGAGCACGCCGACGGTGAAGCCGATCACGAGCGAGCCGCGGGTGCCGTACGCGATCTGCGTCCAGACATCCTGCCCGGTCTGCGTCATGCCGAGCCAGTGCTGCGGCCCAGGCGGGGCGAATGCGTCGGTGCTGATGGCGTTGGGGTCGCCGACCATGAGCGGCCCGACGATTCCCCAGAGGATGATGACGCCGGCAATGATCAGGCCGACTAAGAGCTTCGGCGAGCGCGATGGCAGCAGACGGGCGATGCTGCGCCTGGTGCCGATCGCGGCGGGCGCGACGTCGGTCGTGGCGAGTGTGGATGCCATGGGTACAGCACCTCCTAGGACCGCGCGCGTGTGCGCGGGTCGATGAGTCCGTACAGCACGTCGACCACGAGGTTCGCGGCGAGCACCGAGAGTGAGATGACGAGGAAAACGCCCTGCATCAGCGCGTAGTCGTCGTTCGAGACGGCCGAGAAGAGCAGCTGGCCGATGCCGGGATAGCTGAAGACCTGCTCGGTCACGATCGATCCGGAGACGACGAAACCGAGCGAGATCGCGAATCCGGAGAGCGAGGGAAGCACAGCGTTGCGCGCCGCATACGTCATGCGCACCCGCCGCGGGCTCAGGCCCTTCGCCTCCGCCGTGACGATGTAGTCCTCGGAGAGCGTGGAAACCATCATGTTGCGCATGCCGAGCATCCATCCGCCGATCGACGAGACGACGATGGTGAGCGCCGGCAGGAATCCGTAGTAGATGGCGCTGCCGATGAAGTCGAGGCTGAACCCGGGCGTCGTGGTGGCCACGTTGTAGCCGCCCGCGTACGGGAACAGCGGAACCACGCGGGTGAGCACGAGCACCAGGATGAGCGCGAGCCAGAAGTAGGGAACGGCCTGGAACATCGTGGTCACCGGAATGAGGTTGTCGAGCCACGATCCGCGCTTCCAGCCGGCGAGCATCCCGAGGCCGATGCCGACGATGAACGAGATCAGCGTGGCCAGCCCGACGAGTGCGATGGTCCAGGGCAGCGCCTGGCCGATCACCGTCGTGACCTTCTCCGGGTAGTTGGTCAGCGAGATGCCGAGGTCGCCGTGCAGCAGGTTCACGATGTAGTCCCCGTACTGCTGCAGCAGGTTTCCGCTGCCGCCGCCGAGCTCGACCTCGAGGGCGTGCCTGGTGCCGGGGGTGACCGGCTGGCCGGCCGCACCCATCTTGGCGATCATGATGTCGACCGGGTTGCCCGGCATCATGCGAGGAATCAGGAAGTTCAGCGTCACCGCCGCCCACAGGGCGACGACGTAGAACGCGATCTTCTGCAGGTAGAACCGCATCTGAAGTCTGCTTTCTGCGTGGTCGTGAGCCGGGCGGATGCTTGGCAGGCATCCGCCCGAATCGCGACCCCTTATCGCGTTGCGGCTACTTCACCGGGCGGATCGTCTTGAGCACGATGCCCATGCCCCAGTTGCCGCCCCACGGAAGCGGGAACGCGTACTGGTTGCTCTGCGATGGCCAGCCCGTTGCGCGCGAGTTGTTGTACTCGGCGAGCGCGGAGTTCACGTACACCGGCACATACGGCATGTCCTTGACGATCTGGTCCTGGATCGTCTTGTACGCCGCCTGCTTCACGGACTCTTGGTTGGTGGTGGCGAGCTGCTTGATCGCCGCGTCGACGGAGGCGTTGGAGTAGCGCGACGTGTTCGTCGACGCCGCTGGCTGCCCGACGGGGGCGGTCGCCGAGCTGGACAGGTAGTTGTTGTATTGGAAGTACGGGTCGGACGAGACGCCCATGTTGACCGAGTTCATCGAGATCTGGAACTTGCCGGTCGACTCCGCCTGCGTCCACGCGTTCTGCGCCATCTGGTTGACGGTGAGCTTGATGCCCGCGGCCTTGAATTGGCCCTGCAGCAACTGGCAGATCGTGTCGTAGTCGGTCCAGCCGGAGACCACGTTGACCGACAGGTCGAGCTCCTGGCCGTCCTTCGCGTAGTAGCCGTTGGAGCCGAGCTTCCAGCCGGCCGCCTCGAGGATGCCCTTCGCCTTGGAGACGTTCGCGCTCTGCGGCACTTCCAGGTAGTCGGGGTTCGTGATCTGCGACTTGTTCACGGTGTTCAGCAGCAGCGACGGGGATGCCGGCGCACTGAACCCTGCGGCGGCCTGCTTGTCGAGCTGCGTGCGGTCCATCGCGTAGTACATCGCCTGACGCACCGCGACATCGGTCTGCGGCCCCGTGCAGCCGAGGGATGCGTTTTCACAGGTGAAGAGCGCGGTGGTCGCCTGCGGCGAGTTCGAGTAGCTGAGGTCCTTGTGCTTGGACATGATGCTCTTCAGTGTTGGCAGGAAGGCGCCCATGTAGTCGGTCTGGCCGGCCTCGAGGGCGGAGGTCGCGGCATCCGCGTTGGCCAACGAGATGGTGCGCACCTCGTCGACCTTGGGCGCATCCGCACCCGTGCCCCAGTAGTTCGGGTTCTTCTCGAGCACGTAGCTCTGCGGCGTGAAGCTCTTCAGCATGTACGGGCCGGTGCCGACCGGGCTGGTGTTGGTCACCTTCGTCGGGTCGGAGATCTTCGACCAGATGCTCTGCGGCACGATCGGCTCGTTGCCCAGGATCTGCGGCTCGAGCGTGAACGCCGTGGACGGGAAGGTGATGACGACCGTGTCATCGGCGGTCTTCTTGGCGACCCACTTGACGCCGGAGGTGTTGAGTGCCGGGTTGTTCGAGATGAGGTTGAGGGAGTACACCACGTCGTCGGCGGTCTCCGGCTTGCCGTTCGACCACTTCACGCCCTGGCGCACCTTGACGGTGAGCTGCGTGCCGTCGCTGTTCCAGCTGTACGAGGTTCCGAGCAGCGGCACCGGCTTACCGGCACGCGCCTTGTTGTAGTAGAAGAGCGGCTCGTAGATGGCGCCGTTCGTCTGCGGTAGATAGGCGCCCGTGTTGTTGAGCGGGTTGAAGTTCTCCGTGAAGTTGCCGACCTGACCGGTGAACATCGTGATCGAGCTCGTTCCCGAGCCGTTCGAGGAGCCGTTCGCTGAGCATCCGGAGAGTGCCAGCGTCGCCGCGGCTGCGACCGCGACGAGCGCGACGCCGAAGCGACGCCGTGTGCTGCGTGGAGACATCCTTGTCCTTTCGTTGACGTCAAGCGCGGTGCAAGGAGTTCACCGCTCACGCTGACGAAGGCTCGCTTCGCCGCGATTCCTCTTTCTTAGGTCACTTTATAAAGCGTGTCAAGTTAGCATCGTGTGTGAAGATCGAACACGAGGAGGCATCGGTGGTCAGACAGCGGGTCTCGCTCGCAGGTGGAACGAGCAGGGGGCTGGTGCTCGATCTCATCCGCACGCTCGGGCCGATCAGCCGCGTGGAACTGGCCGAGACGACGGGGCTCACCCAGGCGACGATGTCGACCGTCGTGCGCCAGTTGCTCGGCGAGGGGCTCGTCATCGAGACCGGCCGCGGCGAGTCCACCGGCGGCAAGCCTCCCGTGATGCTCGACGTGAATCCGGATGCCCGCTTCGCCGTTGGCGTGCAGCTCGGGCGGGAGTCGATCACCTACGTCGTGATCAACCTCTCCGGCTCCATCGTCGGCCGCACGCGCACGACCGGCATCGGATCGACCGAGCCTTCGGAGATGGTGCAGCGACTGGCGGCAGAGGTGGACCGCACACTCGACGGGCTCGGCATCGAGAAGGCCTCCGTCGTCGGTGTCGGTGTGGTGGCGCCGGGACCCCTGGATGTCGGCAGGGGCATGATCCTGCACTCCCCGCACCTCGTCGCATGGCTCGACGTGCCGATCCGCTCGATGCTCTCGGATGCTGTGGGACTCCCGGTCATCTTGGACAACGACGCGACCGCCGCGGCGATCGGTGATTTCTGGAGCGGCAAGCTGGACGACGCCGTCGCGCACGCGACGGTGTACATGGGCACGGGGATCGGCGCCGGCGTGCTGATCGACGGCATCGTGTTCCGCGGCTCTAGTTCCAACGCCGGCGAGCTGGGCCAAGTGGTGGTCACCGGCTCAGACGGACGGCTCACCTACCTCGAGGAGATCGCTGACCCGGGCGCCGTCGTGCGCCGTGCCCGGGCGACCGGTGAGGCGGCGCGACTCGGGCTGCCTGACGACGACGACTTCGGCGGGTTCCGGGTGATCGCCACGGCGGCCGCGCGGGGCGACGTGGGCGCCACGGCGCTCATCGAGGAGTCCGCGGAGCTCCTCGCCTCTGGGGTGCTGACCCTGGCGAACCTGTTCGACCTGGACTCGGTGTCGCTCGCGGGTCCGGCGTTCGCCGTGGCGGGACCGACGTACGTGCGCGCCATCACGCGCCGACTCGACGAGGACTTCTTCGTGCGCACGAAGCACGGCATCCGGGTGCGACTGTCGACGGATGTCTCCGACGCCGCCGCCGTCGGAGGCGCCGCGCTCGTGCTGCAGACGGAGTTGGCCCCGCGCACGATGGGGTTGTCCGCGGTCGCGGGGTGAGCATCCCGCTCCAAGGCTGTCGGCGGATAATGGCCGGGCATCCAAAGTTTCGTTCGCCCCCACGGAGCCACCCACGCCTGACGTACTGACGTTCCTCACCACGTTCTCGTTCAACCCGTACGCGCTCGGGGTGATCGTCGTCGCCGGGGTGCTCTACGGCCTCGGCATCTTCTACGCGCACCGCAACGGGGTGAAGTGGCCCTTGTGGCCGACATTCGCGTTCTACGTGCTCGGGCTCGGTTCGTATGCCTGGTTGGAGTTCGGATTCCTCGGCACGTGGAGCGTCGACCTGCGCTGGGCGTTCACCACGCGAGTGGCGTTCCTGCTGTTCGTGGTGCCCGGCCTGCTGGCGCTCGGCCGGCCCGTCTCGCTCGCCCGGGCCGCGATGTCGGGGCTGTCCGCGCGGGTGCTGGAGCGCATCCTGAACTCGTGGCCGATCCGACTCATGGGCAACGCGATCTTCGCGCCGGTCGTCGCACTGATCGGGTTCTGCCTGTTCCTCACGCCGTTCGCGGCGACCCTTCGCCTCGATCCGGGCTGGGAGGCCGGGATCACGATCGGAGTTCCGCTCGTCGGGCTGCTGATGGTTCTGCCGGTGACCGACAGCGGCCTGCTGCGCACCAGCCTGTTCATCACCGCCGAGTTCCTGCTCGCCTTCGTGGAGCTGGTGATGGATGCCATCCCCGGCATCCTGCTGCGCCTCAACGAGACCGTGCTCGACCATGCCCCAGCAATCACGGGTGCACTACCGGGGTGGTTCCCTAACCCGTTGCACGACCAGCATCTCTCGGGCGACTTCCTGTGGTTCATCGCCGAGATCGCAGACATCCCCGTGCTGATCGTGCTGTTCGTGCGGTGGATGCACACCGACAAGCGCGAGGCCAAGCAGATGGACGACCTCACCGACGAGCAGATGGAACAGCTCACGCAGGAGCACCTGAAGCGCTTCCAGCAGCGGTAGCGCCTCGCCGCTCAGGCCTACTTCACCAGGGGGAAGAGGATGGTCTCCCGGATGCCTAGGCCGGTCAGGGCCATCAGCAGGCGGTCGATGCCCATTCCCATGCCACCGGTGGGGGGCATGCCGAACTCGAGGGCGCGCAGGAACTCCTCGTCGAGCCGCATCGCCTCGTCGTCGCCCTGCGCCGCGAGCCTGGCCTGCTCGACGAAGCGCTCCCGCTGCACGACGGGGTCGACGAGCTCGGAGTATCCGGTGGCGAGTTCGAAGCCGCGGATGTAGAGATCCCACTTCTCCACGACACCCGCCTTGGAGCGGTGCGCGCGCACGAGCGGTGAGGTGTCCACCGGGAAGTCCCGCACGAAGGTCGGCCGCTCGAGGCCGCCCTTCACGAAGTGCTCCCACAGCTCCTCGACGTACTTGCCGTGGATCGGATGCTTGACCTCGATGCCCAGCAGCTCCGCGAGCGAGGCGAGCTCGTTCAGCGGGGTCTCCGGCGTGATGTCGGTGCCGCCGGTCCACGGAACGCGACCGGATGCGACGGCCTCGGTGAGGGCATCCGTGAGGCTCTCGTACATCGAAACCGAGTCCCACTCGCCGCCGAGGTCGTACTCGGTCCCATCGGCCCACGTGACGACGTGGCCACCGCTCGTCGCCCATGCTGCGTCCTGGATGAGCGTCCGCGTCAGCTCGGCCATCGTGTTGTAGTCGCCGTACGCCTGGTAGGCCTCGAGCATCGCGAACTCGGGCGAGTGCGTGGAGTCCGCGCCCTCGTTGCGGAAGTTGCGGTTGATCTCGAACACCCGGTCGATGCCGCCCACCACGGCGCGCTTGAGGAACAGCTCGGGCGCGATGCGCAGGAAGAGCTCGGTGTCGAACGCGTTCGAGTGCGTGACGAACGGGCGAGCGGATGCCCCGCCGTGCATCGTCTGCAGCATCGGCGTCTCCACCTCGATGAAGCCGCGTGAGGCGAAGGTGGCGCGCAGCGACGCGACGGCCTTCGCGCGGTTCACGACGTTCGTGCGGGCCTGCTCGCGGGCGATGAGGTCGAGGTACCTGCTGCGCACGCGGGTCTCCTCGGAGAGCTCGTTGTGCAGGTTCGGCAGCGGAAGGATCGCCTTCGCCGCGATCGTCCACTCGTCGACCATGACGGAGAGCTCGCCGCGACGCGACGAGATGACCTCGCCATGCACGAACACGTGGTCGCCGAGGTCGACGAGCTCCTTCCAGCGCGCAAGCGATTCCTCGCCGACCGACGCGAGCGACACCATCGCCTGGATGCGCGACCCCTCGCCGGACTGCAGCACGGCGAAGCAGAGCTTGCCGGTGTTGCGCAGGTGGACAACACGGCCGGCGATGCCGACGGACTCGCCGGTGGAGGCATCCGCTTCCAGCTCGCCGTACTTCTCGCGAAGTTCGGGGATGGTCGCAGTGATCGGCACCCCGACCGGGTACGCCCCGCCCGCGGCATCCGCCTCGGCGATCAGTCGCTCGCGCTTGGCGAGCCGCACGGCCTTCTGCTCGCCGATCTCGTCAGCGTTGAGTTCAGCGGCGGGCTGGTCGGTCGCCATGGGTCCTCTTCGTGTCCGTGTAGTGGGTTTGGTTTCGATACGCGGCCTTCGGCCGCTACTCAACCGGCGGTAGAGGTCGGGCTCAACCGGCGGTAGAGGTGGGGCTCAACCGGCGGAGCGGAGCACGACGGTCGCGTTGTCGATGAGCCGCGTTCCGTCCACTCGGGCTGCGATCAGCGCGAGGGCGGGGCCGCGGTACCGTTCGTCAACGGAACGGAAGGTCTGCGGGTCGACGATGGCCAGGTAGTCCAGCTTAACCGCCGAGGATGCCTCGACGCGCGCGCGTCCCGCCGCGAGAGCCTCTGCAGTCCCCCGGGGTGCCGCTGCCGCGACCTCCTGCAACGCGGCCGACAGCGTGACGGCTTCGCGTCGGGCATCATCGCTCAGGTAGCGGTTGCGGCTGGAGAGAGCGAGACCGTCCGCCTCCCGTACGGTCGGCACGGCCTCGATCGCGACGGGGAGGTTCAGGTCGGTGACCATGCGGCGCACGAGAAAGGCCTGCTGCGCGTCCTTCTGGCCGAACATGGCGGCATCCGGCTGCACCGAGTTCAGCAGCTTCGCCACGACTGTGAGCATGCCGTCGAAGTGGCCCGGCCGGGACTCCCCCTCGAACAGCGCCGCCACGTCGCCGCCGCTGATGCGGGTCTGCGTCGGACCGTCCGGGTACATCTCGTCCACTCCTGGCGCGAACACGACGAGGCGCCGCGGCGGCGCGCCCTCGGCGTGATCGGAGAACGCGCCGCCGTCGGTGTTGTCGGCGGTGAGCGCCGCGAGGGCTTCGAGGTCGGCGTCCCAGGTTCGCGGGTAGCGGTCGAAATCCTCGTTCGGTCCGAACTGCAGCGGGTTCACGAAGATCGAGACGATGACGAGGTCGGCGAGCTCACGCGCCCGGCGCACGAGCGCGAGGTGACCGTCGTGCAAGGCACCCATCGTCGGCGCGAGCGCGACGCGGGCGCCGTGCGCACGGGCATCCTTCACGATGCTGCGGATGCCCGCGATGGTCTTCGCCACCGGCGGGGCGGGAGGTGCGGATGCGGTCGGGCTCATCGGTCTCCGTCAGTCGGGGGTTGGTCGGGATCGTACGGGTCCGGCGGCTGCGGCGGCTCCGGGAATGCGGTGGATGCCTCCAGCAGCCCCGGCATGTCGAGCGCGTCGAGTTCGGTAGGGGCACCGGCGCGACGCAGCGCCTCGTCGACGGATGACCGAACTAGCGACGACAGGTAGGCGCCGGCGTTCTCGATGCCGACCCTGGTCAGAATTCCGGATGCCTGCTCGACGATCGAGCGCGAGAACGTGGTGGCCGTGGCGATCGCCTCCGCGTAGGCGGGGCGGTCCTCCTCCTCGACGATCACCGGTTCGCCGCCCATCTCGACGACGAGCGCCTGCCCGATGGGCTGCACCGGGCCTGGTGCGGTGACGGCGAAGTAGCTCTCCGCGAGCCGGGCGAGATCCAGGCTGGTTCCGCTGAACACCATCGCGGGATGGATGGCGAGCGGGATCGCCCCGCGCTGCAGCGCCGGCGTCAGAACCCCGGTGCCGTGCTCCGGCGAGGTGTGCACGACAAGCTGCCCGGCCTGCCAGGTGCCGGCCAGGGCGAGCCCGTTGACGAGCTCCGGCAGCTCGGCACCCGGCACGGCCAGCAGCACGAGTTCTGACCGCTCGATGAGGTCGGGGATGCTCAGCACAGGCGCTCCTGGGAGCAGCGCCTCCGCGCGCTCCCGGTTGCGTTCGCTCGCGGTCGCGATGCCCACAATGGCATGGCCCGCTCCGGCGAGCGCCGCTCCGAGCACCGGCCCGACGTGGCCCGCACCAACGATTCCGACGCCCAGGCGCCCCGATCGTGCCGGCATCAAGACTCCCCTCGCTCGTCGGGATGATCGGGCGTCTCCGCGTCGGCCCAGGCGATCGCCCCTGCGCTGACCAGCGCGAAGAGCTCCTCGGCCGCGCGGGTGTCCATCACCGGAACCTTTGCGTGCACCGGTCCGTCGATCAGGTGGACGTCGGCGGAGGAGAGATCGAGGATGCGTCGCGCCGGTCCCTGCTCCACCTCCACGCTCTGCATGCGCGCCAGCGGCACGAACACGATGCGCCGCCACACGGCCCCGTGCCGCACCACGATGACGCCGTCCGCGATCGTGTAGCCGGTCTTGCGCCACGAGAACGGACGCAGCCACGCGGCCCGACGGGGCGCCCGTGAGAACGCGGACTGGTCGGCGCGCGCCGTCATCCCCGCGTGCGCGATGGCGTCCCGCACCGTGTCGTCCATGCCGGGCAGCAGTAGCGGGAGCACCCGCTGCACGTCACGACGGCTGCCGACGGGGAGTGTCGTCGTGCGGGCCTCGCCGGCCGAGTTCTTGCCGCGGGTGTGGCCTGCCGTGTTCATCC
>NZ_JBQCIE010000108.1:0-29467 GCF_051954055.1 Humibacter sp.
ATAGCGAGACGGACACGGGGATCAACGGGCTCGGAGTGCTTCACTCACCAATCTGACCCGCCGAAGTGTCACCACCAAGACCAGCCGAAGCGTCACCGATGTCCTGACACAGAACTGTCACCGATATTCTGCGACATAACAGCCGACGCTACGTGCCGTGCGGCTAGTTTCAGCTCATACGCCTAGTCTCGCGTGAGGGTGACACGTCGCGTGAGCGCTCAGCAGCTGAACGTGTGCTCTCCTCCGCGCACCTCGCGGCTGCTGCCGTCCGGCAGCACGATCGTTGCCGGCACGCCCTCCGGCACCGACGCCTCGAGCGTGAAACCGTCGTCGCCGGTTCGCCACGAGACGGCGATGCGTCCGGATGCCGCCTCGTACGCCGTGCGCGCCCAGGCGATTCCTGGGCCTGGCTGCGGCTGGATGAGCACGCGCGCGTACCCCGGTTCGGCCGGGCGGATGCCGCCGACGACCTGGTAGATCCAGTCGGCGACGGCGCCGAGCGCGTAATGGTTGAAGCTGGTCATCTCTCCGGGGTTGATGGTGCCGTCCGGCAGCATCGAGTCCCAGCGCTCCCAGATCGTGGTCGCCCCCATCGTCACCGGGTACAGCCACGACGGGCACTCCCGCTCCAGGAGCAGGCGGTAGGCATCCTCGATGTGTCCGGTCTCCGAGAGCGCCCAGGTCACGAACGGGGTGCCGGCGAAGCCGGTCGTCACGCGGTAGTCGCGCTCGCGCACCAGCTCCGCGAGCCGGTCGCCCGCGCGTTCGCGGAGCGGAGCATCCAGAAGGTCGAAGCAGATGGCCAGCGCGTACACGGTGGCGCAGTCCGAGACGATGCGGCCGTTCTCGGCGACATAGTGGTCGTCGAAGGCCTCGCGGGTGCGCTCGGCGAGGCGGGACCAGCGCTCCGCGTCGGCATCCTTCCCGAGGATGCGCGCCGCCTCCGCCGCGAACACGGCCGACCGGTAGACGCACGCGGTGGCGACGACGTGCGGATCGGCCTTCGCTGCGGCGGGGTCGTGCGGGGAGGCATCGGGATCGAGCCAGTCGCCGAACTGGAAGCCCTGGTCCCAGAGCCCGTTCGGCGAGAGCACGGCCTCGACAGATTCGAGGTGCAGCACCATGCCCGGATAGTGAGCTGCCAGGCGGTCGCGGTCGCCGTAGGCGTTCCACAGCGCCTGCGGCACCCACACTGCGGCGTCGCCCCAGATCGCTGTCGCGCCCAGCGGGAACGCCGCAAGGCTCTCGTCGAAGGTGGCGTACTTGAGCACGTTCGGCACGACGTACGGCACCATGCCGATCGGGTCGTGCTCGGTCTCCGCCTGCACGTCGAGCAGCCACTTGTGCAAGAAGTCGGACGTGTCGAACTGGAACGAAGCGGATGCGGCGTAGGCGGCGATGTCGCCGGTCCAGCCGAGCCGCTCGTCGCGTTGCGGGCAGTCCGTCGGCACGTCGAGGAAGTTGCCCTTCTGACCCCAGACCGAGTTGTGGATGAGCTGGTTCACCAGCTCGTCGGAGCACTCGAAGGCGCCCGTGCGGCGCATCTGGGAGTGCACCACGACGGCCTCGAGCGCGTCGGGGGTGAGCTCGCCCGGCCACCCGCTCACCTCGGCGTAGCGGAACCCGTGGAATGTCAGGGTCGGCTCGAACGAGTCGGTGTCGCCGCTGAGCACGAAGCGGTCCGTCGCTTCCGCGCCGCGCAGGGGACGCGTCCCCAGCTCGCCGTGCTCGAGCACCTCCGCATGCCGGATCACGATCTCCGAGCCCCGCTCTCCCTGCACCGTGAACCGCAGCCAGCCCACGAGGTTCTGGCCGAAGTCGACAAGGATGCGCCCCGATGGCGACTCCCAGATCTTCTGCGGCTTCAGCGTCTCCTGCCTGGTGATCGGTGGGCCGGCCTGCGGCACGAGCGTGTTGCGGTCGATGTCCGTCTCCCGAACGCTCAGCGGAGTGGATGACCCGCGCAGGCGCGCGTCGATGGTCTCGCCGTTGTACAGGGAGTTGGCGACGATGTCGGATGTCTCTGCCTGCCAGGCATCCGACGTTGCGATGCGCTGCACGGAGCCGTCCGCGAACGTGAGCTCGAGCACGGCGGCGAACGCCAGTTCCTCGCCGTAATTCGCGTTGGCGCCCGCGAACCCGAGGTCGCCGCGGTACCAGCCGTTGCCGAGCAGCGCCTCGAGGTTCAGAGCGCCCTCACCGGCCGTCACGAGGTCGGACACGTCGAACTCCTGCACCTGCAGGCGCCATTCGTACGAGGTCCAGCCGGGGTTGAGCACGGAGCGCGTCACGGGACGGCCGTCGATGCTCAGCTCGTACACGCCGTGCGCCGTCGCCACGACGCGGGCGCTGCGAACCCGCCAGCGGGGCTGGTCGGGCTCGGCGGCGAAGCGGAACCGCGGCGCCGCGCGTCGGTCCGCGTCGGCGGTGATGAAGGCGGCGCGGGCGAGCAGGTCGACGGGTGATTCGGTCATCGTGGAGTCAGTCCTCGTTCGGGGTAGCGGGATCGCGGTCTCAAGCGGTGGGTGCCGCGGTGGTGTCGCGAGCGGGCGCCGCGGTGGCGACGGATGCGGGTGCCTCCGTGGCGACGGATGCGGGCGCCGCGGTGGCGACGAACGCGGGTGCCTCGGTGCGGGCATCCGGATCCAGTTCCTGCTCGTGGTCGAACTGGTTGCTGCGTCCACCGCGGAACGCGAACCAGGCGACCAGGAGGCCGATAGCGACGACGACGGCGAGGCACCAGTACAGCCCCTGCGCGCTCACCGCGACAAGCGCGGGGGTCACGAAGGCGAGGAGCGCGGCGACGACGCGGGCCACCGCGATGATGGTCCCCTGCGCGCTGGAGCGCAGCAGCGTCGGGAAGGACTCCTGTGTCCAGACCTTCATGATGCCCTCGAAGGCGAACGCGCCACCGAACGCCATGAACAGGTTCATCAGCACGATCGTCACCACGTTGAAGCCGAATGCGGCGGGCGTCACGTACCCGAGCAGCAGCGCGACCGCACCGACCACGAAGTAGACCATGCGGCTGCGGCCATCCACGATCTTCATGAACCAGACGCCGAACAGGATGCCGAGCGGGAACGAGAGCAGACCGATCAGCGAGTTGAGCTGCACCGGGATGTGCGCCACGTTCACGGCGAGGTAGGTACCGAACTGGCCGCCGGTGTTCGCGCCGACGTTGGTCAGCGCGTAGAAGACGAGGAGGGCGAGGAACGGCACGGCGTACGGCGCCTTGAGAAGGTCGCGCACGCCGGCCTTGTCAGCGCGGATCGTGCGGATGCCCTCGGTGCGCTCCACGTGCGCCTGCTTCCAGAACGGCGACTCCGGAATGGCGAGGCGGCACAGCAGCACCGCGATCGCGACGACGCCGATCTGGGCGAACAGCACCTGGCCGCCGAAGCGTCCCCAGCCGCCGGCGAAGATCGACAGGGCGACGGGCACGAGGATGCCCACGCTCCACAGGATGTTCGACAACCCGATGAGCGCGCCCCGGTTCCGATCGGTGGCGGCCTCCGAGATGGTCGAGAGCGACACGGGCAGGTCGGCGCCCGTGCCGAGTCCGGCGAGGATGACGCCGGTGAGCAGCAGCGGGAACGCGGTGCTGAAGACGAGGAAGGCGATGCCGACCGCGACGAGCGCCATCGTCACCAGGAACACCGCGCGGCGCCCGAAGCGGTCACCGAGGCGTCCACCGAAGACGGCGCCGATGGCGATGCAGATCGTGAGGCTGCCGGACATGATGCCGATCTCCGTCGGCGTGACACCGATCGTCTGCTGGTAGATCACGAGCGCGATTCCGGTGGCGACGATGGTGGCGGCGTCGATGTACGAGGCCATCCCGCAGACCACCGCGACCCACCAGGGGTTCGGTGCCTTGCGTGCAGCGATGGTGTCAGCCATGCGTGTGTTCTCCCTTGAACGGACGGATGCGACGGATGTGGTGGATGCGACGTGCGGACCTATGCGGACGCGACGTGCGGGCCGATGCGGCGGATGCGACGTGACGGGCACGCTAACACGATTTGAATCGATTCACAATTGCTGAGGCCGCCGCCAGGGCGTCCGGGTCCGGCTCGCGCCGCGCCCTTTCTGGCGGAAAGGGTTTTCCCAACCTGGACGCGAATTCCTGGCCGAAAGTGTCGTGTCGAGGCCGCGGAGGCGACAACTCGGGACCGCAATTCGCGGTCGAGCGCCTCTCGCGCCGAGGTTGACGGCGGCGTGCCGACGGCATAGGTTCGAGAGCAGTCCTCTGAATCGTTTCATGGCGACTTCACGCTTCGCCACGAGCCGAACGACACAAGCACATGACAAGGGAGTCATCGGATGCCCCACCTCACCCACCTGCGCGTCGACCACCTGGAGAACCCGCTCGCCCTGGCTCGCCGATCGCCGCGCTTCGCGTGGCGAATCGACGCGAGCGACTCAGAGGCCTTGACCCAGCTGGCCTACCGGATCGTCGTGAGCACCTCGAAGGGCGAGCCCGTCGCGGACACCGGATGGGTGGCATCCGCGGACTCCGTCGCCGTGTCCGTTCCGGGTTTCGAGGGCGAACCGGGAGCGGAGTACGAGTGGGACCTCTCCGTTCGCGTCGGTCGGGACGGAGAAGACACCGAGGAGGTGCACGCACGCGGCTCGTTCGGCATCGGCCTCGACTCCTGGGACGCCCCGTGGTTCGAGCCGCAGCAGGAGCCCGTGGTCGAGGAGGGCCCGCTCTCGATCGGCCCGGAGGCGTTCGCCGAAGCGGCCGCTACCGCTCCGCTGGCCGAGAGGCTGCACCCGCCGCGCTTCCTGCGTCAGGCGTTCACGCTCGGCGCGGATCCGGTGAGGGCGCGGCTGCGCATCACGAGCCAGGGCGTCAACTCCCCGTCGCTGAACGGCGCGCCGGCGAGCGACGGCGTGCTCGCACCGGGCTACGAGAGCTATCAGCACGCGATCTCGGTGCACACGCACGACGTCACGGCTCTGCTGCACGGCGGCGAGAACGTGCTCGGGGTCGTGCTGGGCGACGGCTGGTACGCGGGCCGCATCTCGATCCTCGGCCGCAGCGCGCAGTACGGGCGCATCTTGCGTGCGACGTGGAGCCTCGAGGTCGAGCTCGCCGACGGCACGACGACCGTCGTCATACCCGACGACACGGTGCGCAGCTCGCGCGGGCCGATCGACTGGTCCGACATCTTCATCGGCGAGCGCCACGATGCCCGGCGCACCGTCGACGGGTGGGACGCGCCAGGCTTCGACGCCTCGACCTGGCAGGCCGGCCGCGTGCTGGCCGCCGGTGCGGAGGAGGTCGCCGTGGCACTGGTGCCCTTCACCGGCGAGCCGATCCGGCGCGTGCGGGAGTTGCCGGTGGCGGGCATCCTCTCCACTCCGGCCGGCGAGACCGTGCTCGACTTCGGCCAGGTGCTCGCCGGGCGCGTCCGGATGACCGTGCGCGGCGAGGCGGGGACCGTCGTGCGCCTCGAGCACGCCGAGGTCGTGGATGCCGACGGCAACTTTCTCGACAACATCCTCGGCGTCAACAAGGACCAGGCGGACGAGTACGTGCTGGCCGGCGACCCCGAGGGGGAGACGTGGGAGCCGCTCTTCACGTTCCACGGGTTCCGCTTCGTCAAGCTGATCGGCTACCCCGGCGAGCCCCGGCGGGAGGACTTCACAGCCGTCGTCATCGCGAACGACCTGGAGCAGACGGCATCCTTCGCCTCGTCGGATGCCCGCCTCGACCGCCTCGTCGAGAACACGGTGTGGTCGCAGCGGTCGAACTTCCTTGCGGTGCCGACCGACTGCCCGCAGCGCGAACGGGCCGGCTGGACCGGCGACCTTCAGATCTTCGCGCCCACCGCCGCGACGCTGATGGGCGTGGCGGCGTTCCTCGACCGCTGGCTGACGAACGTGCGCATCGATCAGAAGGCGCACGACGGCGTCGTGCCGATCATCGTGCCGCTGCCGCCGGCAACGGATGACCCGGAGCCGGTTTCCGACGACGACCTGTTCAACATCCGGGCCGCGGCCGGCTGGGGCGACGCGATCACGATCGCACCGTCGGCGCTCTACCGGCACTACGGAGACATCCGATTCCTCGCGGACAACCTCGAGGCGATGCGCGCCTGGGTCGACCACCAGACGGCGAGCGCCGCGGAGGTGCTCCCCCGCCGCCTCGCCGACGCCGACCTCACCGATGAGCAGCGCGCGAACCATGCCCTGCTCTGGAACGGTCCGCTCAACTTCGGCGACTGGCTGGCGCCGTCCACGCTCGAGGGCGGGGAGGACGAGTTCCAGGCCATGATGAAGGCTCCGCTCCTCACCGCCGAGCTCACCGGGCCGCTGTTCCAGATCCTCTCGCTCGACCTGCTCGCGGCCTCGGCGTCCGAGTTGGGCGAGAACGAGCTGGCGGATGCCTGCCACGAGCACGCGGGCAAGGTGCGCGCCGCCTTCGCCGCGGAGTACGTGGAGGCGGATGGCCGCATCCAGCCCGACCTGCAGGGCATCTACGTGCTCGCGCTGGCGTTCGACGCGGTGCCGGCCGACCGGCGGCAGGCCGTCGTGGACCGGCTGGTCGAGCTGATCCACGAGGCCGGGGACCACCTCGACACCGGGTTCGTCTCGGTTCCGTATCTGCTCGACGTGCTGTGGGAGAACGGGCACCGCGACCTCGCCCGCACGCTGCTGCATCAGGACACGGCGCCCTCGTGGCTGTACGAAGTGGACCACGGAGCCACGACCATCTGGGAGGCGTGGCACGCCGTGCACGAGGACGGCACCGTCGACCGGGTCTCGATGAACCACTACGCGTTCGGCTGCGTCGTGGACTGGATGATGCGTCGCGTCGCCGGCATCGAGCTCGTCGAGCCCGGTTACCGCAGCACGCGCATCGCGCCCGACCTCGACGGACGACTCGACCGGTGCGAGGCGCACGTCGACACGCCGTACGGCCGGCTCGCCGTCGAGTGGAACCGACAGGATGACGCCGCCTGGATCACCGTGACCGTGCCGGTCGGCGTCACCGCCGAGGTCGAGCTGGCCGATAGCTGGTCCGCAGACGGCGACCTCACCCTGCGCCATGGCGTTCACCGGTTGAACGCCCGCCGGCAGGCCGCGCTCGTCACGGCGTGATCGCCCTCCCCTGCGACCCCAGCGAGAACACAACGAACAACGAGCACACGGAAAGAGCGAAGACACCATGACATGGCACGCGCACATGATCGCGCCCGACTCGGACTTCGATGGAGCGCCCCTGCTCCGCACCGAGTTCGACCTCGACGAGGGGCACGGTGACGTCGTCCGGGCAACGCTCACGCTCACGGCGAGAGGGATCGTCGAGGCGTGGCTCAACGGACGGGCGGTCTCGGATGACGTGCTCACGCCCGGCTGGAGCAGCTACGAGTGGCGGCTCCGCTACGCGACGTACGACGTGACGGACCTGATCGAAGACCGCACTGCCATCGGCCTTGCGCTGGGCAAGGGATGGTTCGGCGGTCGGCTCGGCTGGACCGGCCGCGGCTGGTTCTACGGTTCCGAGCTCGGCGCGTTCGCCCAGCTCGACATCCAGTTCGCCGACGGCAGCCACCAGCTCGTCGTCACCGACGACAGCTGGACGAGCGGTCCGAGCGCTGTGCTCGCGAACGAGATGTACGACGGTGAGACGATCGACGCGCGCCGCCTCGACGACGCGTGGAAGCATCCGGGGTTCACGGCCGGCGACTGGGTCGGCGTGCACGCCGTCGACTTCGACACCGACACGCTGGCTCCGTACATCGGTCCGCACGTGAAGCGATGGAACGAGCTGCCGGTCGCCGAGGTGATGACGTCGCCGTCGGGCAAGACGCTGCTCGACTTCGGCCAGAATCTGGTCGGATGGCTGCGCCTGCGCGTGCAGGGACCGGTCGGAACCGAGATCACGGTGCGCCACGCCGAGGTGCTCGAGCACGGCGAGCTCGGCACGCGGCCGCTGCGCTCCGCCCAGGCGACGGACCGGTTCATCCTGAGCGGTGGCGAGGACGAGTTCGAGCCCACGTTCACGTTCCACGGCTTCCGGTATGCGGAGATCAGCGGATGGCCGGGCGAGTTCGATCCCACCGCCGTCACCGCCGTCGTCATCGGTTCCGAGCTCACGCGGATCGGGACGATGACGACATCCGATCCGCTGCTCGACCAGTTCCACCAGAACGTGGTGTGGGGCATGCGCGGCAACTTCGTCGACGTTCCCACCGACTGCCCGCAACGCGACGAACGGCTCGGCTGGACCGGCGACATCGCGGCCTTCGCGCCCACCGCGGCGTTCCTCTTCGACGTCGACTCGTTCCTCTCCGACTGGCTCGTCGACCTCGACCTGGAGCAGCAGCACCACGACGGCGTCGTCGGGTTCGTCATTCCCGACGTGCTCAAGTTCGCCGACCGGGAGCGGGCGAGCGAACTGGGTCCGGTCGACGCGACAGCGATCTGGAGCGACGCCGCGGTCTGGGTGCCGTGGACGCTCTACCAGGCATACGGCGACACGGAGGTGCTCCGGCGCCAGTTCGGGTCGATGGCCGCGCACGTGCGCCGCGTCGAGTCCCTGCTCTCGCCGAACGGCGTGTGGGACGGCAACTTCCAGTTCGGGGACTGGCTCGACCCGGATGCGCCGCCAGACGACCCGGCACGCGCGAAGGCCGACAAGGGGGTCGTCGCGACGGCATCCGCCTATCGCTCGGCGCGCATCGTCGCGGATGTGGCCGAGGTGCTGGGGCTGCAGGATGAGCACGCCGAGTTCGACGAGATCGCGACACGACTGCACCGTGCGTTCAACGACGAGTACGTCGACGAGCAGGGCGTGGTGAAGAGTGACTGCACCACGGTGTACTCGCTGGCGATCGTGTTCGGTCTGCTCAGCCCCGAGCACGAGGAGTTCGCCGGACGTCGCCTGGCCGAACTCGCCGCGCAGGCCGGCTATCGCATCTCGACAGGTTTCGCCGGAACGCCGTTCATCACGGATGCGCTCACGAAGACCGGACACGTCGAGGATGCGTACCGCCTGCTCCTGGAGCGCGAGTGCCCGTCGTGGCTGTACCCGGTGACGATGGGCGCCACGACGGTCTGGGAGCGCTGGGACTCCATGCTGCCCGACGGCACCATCAACCCCGGCCAGATGACGAGCTTCAATCACTACGCGCTCGGCGCGGTAGCGGACTGGATGCATCGGGTCGTGGGCGGCATCGCCCCGCTCGAGCCCGGCTACTCCTCCGTGCTGGTCGCGCCGCAGCCCGGCGGCGGACTCACCGACGTGCAGACCGCGCTCGAGACGCGCCACGGTCGCGTCGCCGTGCACTGGAGGATCGAGGGCGACGAGCTCACGGTGGATGCCGAGCTGCCGGAGGGCGTGACGGGCGTGCTGCGCCTGCCGGGCCAGGACGACCGGCCCCTGGCCGGCGGGCGAGCCACCGCGACGGTCGCGTTGCCGGCATCCTGAGCCGTGCCCGGGCGGCCCTCAGCCTTCGAGGGCCGCCTGCAGGGTGGCCAGTTGCTCCTCCGTGGGCGGGTCGAGCGAGACGCGCGCCGGCCCGGCGGGCAGCCCGCGCATCGCCGCAGCCGCCTTGAGCAGACGGATATCGCCACCGCCGACCGTCTCGACAGCCCGGTCGATCGCGGGCTGGAAGGATGCCGCATCCTCTCCCGCATTGAGCGCTGCGGCGGCCGCCACGAACGGCTCGGGGAGCACGCCGCACACTCCGGACACGACGCCGGCACCGCCGACTGCCGCCAGGCGCACCAGATCGACGTCGTTGCCAGCGAGCACGCGGAACCCCTCCGGCACGGAACGGATGTACTCGGCCACCTGTTCGGTCGAGAGTCCAGAGATCTTCGCCCCGACGATGCCCGGGATGTCGGCGAGCGCCGCCAACTCGTCCGGGGATACCGTCGTCGTCGCGCGGGCCGGGAACACGTAGACGTAGAACTCGGCCTCCGGCACCGCGGCGGTCAGCTTACGGAAGTACTCGGCGACGGCGACCGGTCCTGCCGTCTGGTAGTAGGGCGTGATCGCGGCCAACCTCGTCGCCCCTCTGTCGTATGCGGCGCGAGCGAGCGCGACGGCCTGCCGAGCCGTCGCAGCGCCGACGTGCGCATACACACCGTCGGCGCCGAAGACCCCGAGCGCGCACTCGATGACCGCCATCCGTTCGCCGTCGTCCAGTGCCGTGAACTCGCCCGTCGTGCCCGGCGTGAACACGGCGCCGACTCCGGATGCCCTGATCGCCTCGAACAGCGCCCGCGTGCCGGGCACGTCGAGCTCGCCGTCCTCGCGGAACGGCGTGATCGGAGCGCAGACGAGCTCGGTCATCGCGATGCCTCCCAACGCAGCGTCGGCACGGCCAGCAGCCCGGACCGCAGGCCATCGGCGGCGTGCTCCACGTCTTGCATGCGGAACCGCACGCCGTACTGCTCGTGGGATGCCGCGACATCCGCCTCGAGACTCCGTGCGGCATTCGGTGCGGCCAGCGCCGCGGCCGTGGCGTTCCCGATGGTGATGCGCAGCACGTTGTCGCCTGGGCGGAGCGAGTCGGTCACATCCAGACGATACGGCGGCGCGTAGAGAGTGCCGCACTCCACGCCGTTCAGCGTGACGACGGCGATCTCCCGGATCGGCGGCTGCACCATGGCGCGGAAGGATGCCCCGCGCATCCCGCGCTCCGCCGCGTCGCCCGCCCGCACCGGCTCCGCCTCACCGAAGTCGAGCTCGACGCGTGCCGGCGGTTCGTCGCCCCAGAGCTCCGTCGCATCGAACACATGCTCGTACGTCGCTGTGCCCGCGAAGTACGGCCGCTCGCCGCTCCACTCGTGCGGAAGCACGACGGGCGACGCGTCCTCGCCGGGGAACGCGACCGTCCACGGGCGCGCGCCGTCGCCGAGCGGATGCTCACCCGCAGTGACCGTGCCGGCTTCCGGGGCCGACCCGACGGATGCCGCACCGTCTCCCAGCACGAGCACGGCGGCCTCGTAGGGCGCCAGCTCGAGCGGGACCGCGCCCGCGTCGCCCTCCTCGGTCACGCGTCCGGTCTGCGGATCCCAGAGCTGCCAGCGGGACCCGCTCGCGCGCGGCGCCGCGGAGAAGCGACGGGTCTCGGCGCCGGCGTTGGCCACGAAATACACGTCGACGTCGCCCACTCGGCGGTGCACGAATCCGATGTCCGAGCACGCCGGCTCGACGCGCAGGTCGGGGTTCCCTGTGGCGCGCAGGGCGCCGGCGAGCTCCTCGTCGGTGATCACGCGCCAGCTCGAGTCGTCTGTAGGCGAAGTTGCCGCCTCGCTTCGCACCTCGATGACCGTGCCGCCGGACGCGCACACGGCACGAAGCCAGCCGTGCACGCTCTCGGGCAACCGCTCGACGTGCGGCAGCACCACCGGGCCCGTGGAGGCGACCGTGGCGGGGTCGAGTGTTTCGAGCATCCGATCGTCGATCAGGTCGAAATCGAAACCCGCGTCGCGGATCGCGGCCGGAATCGCGTCTCCGATGATCGCGCGCGCGGTGCGCCAGAGGTCGAGGGATCCGCCCTGGGCGAGCCCGAGCACGTCGTACGCGTCGGCGGACGGCAGGTACAGCATCACGTCGGCCACAGGGCGGCCCTGCCGCAGTAGCCAGCACAGCCGAGTCAGGTATGCGGCGAGCGCCGGCATGGCCGGCCACCACGCGTTACGGTCGTCGAGGGCTCCGGATGCATAGAACAGCCTCCCGAGGTTCACCCCAGACCGGGCCGGCGACGCGGGCCAGCCGTGGCCGATCAGGTGGTTCACGCCGAGCAGGAAGTGCTCGTGCGCCTCGCCCTTCAGGTCAAGTGGCGTGGCGCGCAGCGATGGCGAGTGCACCCACGTCCAGGTCTCAGCAGAGACGATGTCGCGACCGAGTCGGTGCGCCGCGGATGCCGCCCAGCGCGTCTGCGTCACGCCGCCCCATCCCCACCCCTCGCCCTCGATGATGTCGACGGAAGCGTACGCGCTGAGCCTGGTGAGCGGAACGCCGTAGTTCTGCACCCGGAATGGCACACCGCGCTGCGCCGCCCACTCGCGGATGACGCCGAGGAAGTTCTCCTCGAACAGGTCGGAGAGCGTCTCGTAGAACTCGGCGCGGAACAGGTCGGCGCCCACGGCGTCGAAGCGCAGCTTCCACAGCTCATCGAGGGGATCGCGCGAGTGCCGTGCACGGAACTCGCCGGGAAGGTTCGAAGTCCAGTCGGCGTCGTAGGCCTCGAGGCTGTCGCAGAAGACGGATCCGATGCGCTCGGCACCCACGGCCTCCACCAGGGGCTCGGCGACCGCGCGAAGGTGATCGAGCACGGCGGTCTTCGAGTAGTGGTCGAGCACCGGCCCTTCCGCGCCGACGGCCGCGCGCTTGACCTGCTGGCCGGTCGGCGCCGACCACGCGATCGCAACAAGCCGCGGGCTGCGCCCGGCGTCGACGAGCACCGCACCATCCCCCGCCTCGAGCCGTTCGAAGGAGACCGGGGGCTCCTGCAGCGAGCCCTCGCCGAGGTACGCCCCGACCAGCTCCTCGCCCGGCCAGCGCGGCTCGATGCCGATGCGCAGCGCGTTGCCGCCTATCTCCCGCACGTCCCAGATCAATCGTCGCGAGGCCGTCTCGGCGGTGATGTGCGGGCCGCCGAACGACCATCCGCTGCCGAGGGTGAGGTCGAAGCGCAGACCGAGCGATGCTGCGGTGTCTGCGGCGAAGCGCAGATCGTTCAGGAACTCCGCGGATCCGAACGGATGCTCGACCGTGCTGAGCGGGTAGACGTAGGCCACCTCGACCCCGCCGAGTCCGGCATCCGCGACCGCCTTCAGCTGGCGCACGATGTCCGTGCGCTCGACGTCGGGCCCGAACCACCACCAGCGCATCATCGGCCTCGCCTCCGGCGCGGGAGCGGCGAATCCTGCGAGAAGCTCGGCTGCTGTGGTCATGGACTCTCTCCTTCGTGAGTCGTCTCCCGCCGCAGCGGCTCGACACGTTCGCGTTTTTCGGAACGCGGCAATACGGGCGGGTAAGCGCTCTCCATCATGAAACGATTCAGGATGCGGCGTCAACAACGAGCAGCCGGGCCCAGTAACGGTTACCAGATCGTGACGAGGAAACCTCGATAACGCTTGACCACCCTATTGAGGCCCCGTATCGTTCGAGTTATTGAATGGTTTCAATTGCCATTCGAAGAATTCCCCGTGGCGAGCGGAATGGACCGTCTCGCATTACAAGGAGGTAACGGGATGAAGTTCTCCCCTCTGCGGCGCGCCCTGGTGGCGACCGCATCAGTCGCAGCCGTCGCCCTCACCCTCGCGGGCTGCAGCGGCTTCGGCAGCACCGGCTCGAACTCCGGCGCCAAGGTGACCATCACCTACCTCACCGGAAACGACGCGACCGACACAGCCCAGGGCAAGGCCCTGATCGCGGCGTTCGAGAAGAAGTACCCGAACGTCCACGTGAAGATGGACACCCAGCCCACCGGAACCCAGGGCGACAACCTGATGAAGACCAAGCTGTCGACGAAGACGATGGACAACGTGTTCCACTACAACTCGGGCTCGTTGTTCCAGGCGCTCAACCCGAAGACCAGCATGGTCGACCTCAGCGGCGAGAGCTGGGTGAAGGACCTCGACAAGAACTTCAAGGAGGTCGTCTCGGTCGACGGCAAGATCTACGGAGCGCCGCTGGGCACCTCGCAGGCCGGCGGCATCCTCTACAACAAGAAGATCTACCAGCAGCTCGGCCTCTCGATCCCGACCACGTGGGACGAGTTCATCGCCAACAGCAAGAAGATCCAGTCCTCCGACCCGAGCGTTGCACCGATCCTGCAGTCGTTCGGCGACACCTGGACCAGTCAGCTCCTGGTGCTCGGCGATTTCGCCAACATCAACAAGCAGGACCCGAGCTGGGCCGACAACTACACGAACAACAAGGGCAACGCGAAGTACGTCAATCAGCCCGCGTTCGAGGGCTTCCAGCACACGGCCGAGATCGTCGCTGACGGCCTGGTCAACAAGGACTACGCGTCGATGACCAACGCACAGGCGATGGATGCGCTCGCCACCGGCAAGGGTGCGCAGTACCCGATGCTCACCGGATCGATGGCCACTGTTCAGCAGGACAACCCGAGCAACATCAATGACATCGGGGTCTTCGCGATCCCGTCGCCTGAGGCGAAGTACACGTCCCTGACCCTCTGGGAGCCGAATGCGCTGTACATCGCCAGCACCACCACCGGTGACAAGCTGCAGGCCGCGAAGAACTTCGTAGCATTCGCGAACTCGCCTGAGGGATGCGACGTGCAGAACAAGACAGGAGCAGCTGCCGGACCGTACGCCACGAGTGCGTGCAAGCTGCCCTCCAACGCACCCGCATTCACGAAGGATGTACAGAAGTACATCAGCGATGACGACGCGAGCCCTGCACTCGAGTTCAAGTCGCCGATCAAGGGACCGAACCTCGAGACGATCCTCATCGGAGTCGCGTCGGGCACGACGACAGCGCCGGTGGGTGCGCAGCAGTACGACCAGGATGTCAAGGCCCAGGCACAACAGCTCGGGATCAAGGGCTGGTGACCCACCGCTCATCCGAGCAATGATCGAGAGTCGGGGCCGGCTGGCACATGGCCGGCCCCCGCTCCCTCGTAAGGAGTGCCCATGACCACCGCATCCGTGACCATCGATCCGGTCGCCCCCACGAGAACGCCACGCAGAGCACGCAACGGCCGCGGCATCCGCAGCCCTTACCCGTCGTGGTTCTACATTCCGGCGGGTGTGCTCTACCTCATCTTCTTCGCGCTGCCGACGTTCTCGTCGTTCTACTTCGCCCTCACCAGGTGGACGCTGTTCAGTCAGACGTTCATCGGCTTCGGCAACTTCGTTCAGTTCTTCCAGACACCGGCCCTGACCCAGGGTTTCGTCAACACATTCATCTACGGCTTCGTCACCTCGGCGGCGAAGGTGGTGATCGGTCTGGCGCTCGCGCTGCTGCTCACGGGTGCCACGTTCGGCAGGGGCTACCTCCGTGCCGTCGTGTTCTTCCCCGTGCTGGTCTCCACGGTCGGCGTCGGCCTGACCTTCAAAGCACTCCTCGACCCGTTCCACGGCGTTGTGAATCAGGTGCTGGGCTTCTTCCATCTGCCGCAACCCGGCTGGTACACCGACCCGCACCTGGCCCTGCTCACCGTCGCGGGAGTCGACATCTGGAAGGGCGTGGGAATCGCCACGCTCATCTTCATGGCGGGCATCGTGGCCATCCCGTCCGAGTACTTCGAGGCCGCGCGAGTGGATGGTGCCGGGGCGTGGAACGTGTTCCGCAACATCACCCTCCCGCTCGTGCGTCCCGCGATGGCGACCGTCATCATCCTCTCGCTCATCGGCGGTCTGCGTTCGTTCGACCTGATCTGGGCGATGACCAACGGGGGTCCCGGATTCTCCAGCGACGTGATCGCGTCGGTGATCTACAAGCAGTACCAGGCCGGCTTCTTCGGCCTCTCGACGGCGGGCAACGTCATCCTCTTCCTCGTCGTCACCGCGATCATGCTGCCCGTCCAATGGTTCCTCAACCGAAGGGAGGCGGACCTGTGACCGTCACCAGAGCCATCACCACCGCTCCGCGCGGCGAGCGCGGCCGTCTGCATCCGCCCCGGCGTCCCATGACCGCGCGCCGGTTCGCCAGGAAGTATCTTGTCGGAATCATCGCGATCCTCGTGTCGATCGTCGTGTTCCTGGTGCCGTTCATCTTCGTCGTTCTGCAAGCGGCGAAGGACCCGAAAGAGGCCGGGCTGATGGGGTTCAGCCTGCCGACGACGTGGCAGGTGGGGCAGAACTTCTTCGAGGTCATCCAGACGAACAACTACCAGCTGCTCGCCGCGTTCATCAACAGCTTCATCCTGACGATCGCGAGCGTGGCCATCATGGTCGTCTTCTCGGCGATGTGCGGATACCTGTTGCACCGCAGGAGGACGAGGCTGAATCCGCTCGTGAACTTCCTGGTGCTGGCGGGGCTGATCGTGCCGCCGGCGGTCGTTCCGACCATCTGGGTGCTGCAGGGCATCGGGATGTTCGACACGCTCCCCGGCATGATCCTGATCGAGGCGACGCTCGGGCTCTCGTTCTCGATCCTGCTGTTCCGCGCGTTCGTCGCCACAATCCCGAGAGAGCTCGACGAGGCGGCCATCATCGACGGCGCAGGACCGATGCGGTTGTTCTTCCAGGTCATCCTCCCGTTGCTGCGACCCGTGGTCGTCACGGTCGTGGTGGTGCAGGCCGTCGCCGTGTTCAACGACTTCACCGGTCCGCTGTACTTCCTGCCGAGCAGCGCGAACCCCACGGTGCAGCTGACGCTCTACAACTTCCAGAGTCAGGCGGTGAGTCAGTACAACCTGCTGTTCATGAACATCCTGCTCATCACGATCCCGCCGTTGATCATGTACATCTTCTTCAACCGTCAGATCGTGGCCGGCATGACGAGCGGTGCGGTGAAGGGATGACCGAGGCGTAGCGGACGGGCGCCGGGTCAGAAGTACTCGGCCGGCACCCCGCCGCGCAGCCAGCTGAGCTCGTTGTCCCTGATGAACGTCGAGAGCGTCTCATCGGAGGTGACGCCGTTGCCGAGCCACTCCATCAGCCGGTTCAGCAGGTCGGATCCGCTCTGCGTGCCCGGCTCCCGCACGGCGCGGTCCCACGCCTGGACGAAGCCGTCAGGGCTCGGCACGGACCGTACGAGCTTCGAGATGTATTTCGGGCCGGGCATGAGCACGTGCGCGGCGGCAAGTGCGGCACGGGCCGCTGCGAGCGTGAGATGCACGGAGGCGTGGCGCACGAGGAACTCGTCACCTCGCTCTGCTCCCTGCACGAGGAAGTAGCCGCCGTAGAGGCGCGCCTGCGCGACGTGCGATCGCACGCGCTCGTTCCATGCGGCATCCGGAAGCGCGGAGATGCGTGCCACGAGGTCGTCGAAGCCGGGCTCGACGGCGTATGCGACCCTGGCCCCGGCGAACGAGGCGCGGGTCGGGTCATCCCCTCGCTCGACCGCCGCGTGAAGATAGGCCGGGCTGGCCAACTTGATGTCGATGTACGAACCCGGGTAGTCGAGGCCGTGACGGTCGGTCCAGGCGAACCTGCCGGCATCCGTCTCGCGGGCGAAGCGCTCGTCGTTGACCACGAGGTAGAGGTCGACATCGGAGTCCTCGCGCTCGGAGCCCCTGGCGAGGGAGCCGACCAGGATGACGGCGAGCACGTCGGGATCGCGCCGCACGTCGTCGAGGTACGCGGCGAGTGCTCGGTCGTGGTGCTCCATGAGATCCCTTCGGCGATCACTCAGTAGCTGCGGGCGACGATCGCGAAGAGCTCGGCGAGTTCGTCGTCGCGGACGGGCACGCCGCCGTCTGCGGTCTGCAGGCAGCGAACGGTGACGGCGCTCGCTGCGAGCTGGTCTTCGCCGTGCTCGCCGAGGGTGGCATAGGGGATGCGCGCGAATCCGGTGGCGGCAGCAGCCGCGGCATCCGCGATGGATGCCACGTCGACAGTGTTGGCGTTCAGGCGCCGACGTCCCTGCTCGAGGAGTTCGTCCTGGATGGCGTCGAGTATTCCCGGCACGGCGGTTCTCAGCGCGTCGAGCGGGAGCACGGTCTTGCTCGGTTGGTCCCGTCGGGCGATCGTCGCCTGCTGCGCATCCAGGTCACGTGGTCCGACTTCGATGCGCACCGGAACGCCCTTCAGCTCCCAGTCGACGACGCGGCGGCCGAAGCCCGGCGTCGAACGCGCATCCAGCCGCGCTCGCACTCCGACTTCGGCCAGCTCATCGACGACCGCGGAGGCCGCGCCGACGGTGCGCTCGTCGTCTTTCACGGCGATGACGACGACCTGGATCGGCGCGATGCGCGGAGGAACCCGCAGACCGGCCTGGTCGCCGTGCGACATGATGAGGCCGCCCATCATGCGTGTGCTGGCACCCCAGGAGGTCGTCCAGCAGATCCGTTCCGTACCCGCGGCATCCGTATAGGTGATGTCGAAGGCGCGTGCGAAGTTCTGCCCGAGCTCGTGGCTGGTCGCCAGCTGGAGCGCCTTGCCGTCGCCCATCATGCCCTCGCATGTCATGGTGTTCACCGCTCCGGCGAACCGCTCGCGCGGACTCTTCACTCCGACGAGAACGGGGATGGCCAGCGTGTTCTGCAGGAAGTCGCGGTACACCTCCAAGTGGATGCGCCTGGCGTACTCCGCAGCATCCTCCGCCGTCGCGTGGGCTGTGTGCCCCTCCTGCCAGAGGAATTCCGTCGTACGGAGGAAGAGTCGCGGACGCAACTCCCAGCGCACCACGTTCGACCACTGGTTCAACAGCATGGGGAGGTCCCGGTGCGACTGCACCCACTTCGACATCAGCTCGCCGAACACCGTCTCACTGGTCGGGCGCACCACGACCGGCTCTGTGAGCTCCTTGCCTCCGGCGTGCGTGACGACGGCGAGTTCCGGGCTGAAGCCCTCGACGTGCTCGGCCTCGCGCTCGAGGTAGGACTGCGGGATGAACAGCGGCAGGTAGACGTTCTCGGCGCCGGTCGCCTTGATGCGGGCATCCACGTCGGCCTGCATGCGCTCCCAGATGGCGTACGCATACGGTCGGATGACCATCGTGCCGCGCACCGGACCGTTGTCGGCCAGCTGCGCCTTCTCGAGCACATCCTGATACCAACGAGGAAAGTCATCGCGCCACGACGCCAGAACGCCGGCCGCACCGCTAGTGGTCATCGCACCACGATATTGGTCTCAGGCGGCGGCGGCTCAGCCGGCCGTCGACTCGCGCACGACGAGCTCGGGCTGGTAGACGATCTGCTTCGGCTCGAAGCCCTCGCCGCGCTCCGCCTCGCCCAGCAGCAGGTCGACGGCGGTGTGACCGATCAGCGCGGCCGGCTGCCGCATCGAGCTCAGCGGAACCGTCGCGGCTGCGGCGAAGTCGATGTCGTCGTATCCGATGATCGCGAGGTCGTGCGGTGGACGCATCCCTGCGGCGATCGCGGCCTGCAGCACCCCGATCGAGACCAGGTCGTTCGCGGCGAGCACGGCATCCGGACGACGGGATGTCTCGCGCGCCAGCAGCGCGGCGCCCGCCTCCGCGCCCGCCCGCACCGTGAGCGTGGACGTCGGCACGTACTCGAGCGCCGCACCGGCACGCTCGGACGCCGCGATCCTCGCTCCGGAGAGACGGTCGGCGACCTGCCTGATCGAGTCGGGGCCGCCCACGAAGGCGATGCGCCTGCGGCCGGTCTCGATGAGGTGCTCTACCGCGGTGCGGCCGCCCGCGACGTCGTCCACCGCGACGGAGGAGAAGCTGCGGTCCGGCGCCTCGCGGTCGACGAGCACGACCGGGATGCCGCGATCGCGCGTCTTGCGCAGCCTCGGCAGGTCGTCGGCGACCGGGCTGATCAGCACCCCGTGCACACGCTGCTCCTCGAACAGGTCGAGGTAGGCGCCCTCGCGCGAGGTGGCCTCGTCGCTGTTGCCGAGCAGGATGGAGAATCCGTCTTCGGATGCCCGGCCCTCGGCGCCGCGGGCCACGTCGGTGAAGAACGGGTTGCCCACGTCGAGCACGATGAGGCCGATGCTTCTGCTGCGGCCAGCCCTCAGCTGGCGTGCCGCGTCGTTGCGCACGAATCCGAGGTCGGCGATCGCCGCGTTGACGCGTTCGACCGTGGACGCCGCGACGCGCTCCGGCCGGTTGAGCACGTTCGAGACGGTGCCCACCGAGACGCCCGCCGCGATCGCGACGTCGCGCACACTCACCATGAGAGACCTCCTGACGCCCGGTGAAGGTGCTCGCGGCCGCTTCGCCTGCTAGCCCGCCTTGGCCCGGTACGTGAAACGAATCATCTCACGTCGGCGCGCATGGCCAAGGAGATGGAACGCCGCTCCACTGTACGAGGTTGACCGCCCCAGCGAAATTGCGGTCCCGAAGTGTCGCTTCGACGGCATCCACCCGACAACTTCGGCCCGCAATTCGCGGGAGACGCGCGCCGGGCGGAGGCCCGGCACCTCCCGCAACACTCGGATAACGGCTGGGCGTCGAAGAGGCATGCCGGGTTGCGAGCGGGCAACGTTTGTGAAACGATTCAATGGCTCGCGAAAGGATTGCCGATGACGTCGACACAACGGGTGTGCTTCCGGCTGAAGGTGCGGCCGGAACTTCTTGACGAGTACCGCGCCCGGCACGCGAGCGTGTGGCCGGAGATGCTGCGCGAGATCGAGGCATCCGGTCGCCGTAACTACTCCCTGTTCCTGGCCGACGACGGCGAACTCGTCGGATACTTCGAGACAGACGACGCGGCGGCGAGCGAGCGCTATCTCGCACAGTCGGAGGTTGCGGCACGCTGGGAGGCGGACATGGCGCGCTTCTTCGTCGCGCTCGACGGGCGCGCTGACCAGGCATCCGAACAGCTTCCCGAGGTGTTCAATCTCGAGCAGCTGCTGCTCGCGGCTTCGCAGCCAGCAGAGATGCAGGCATCCGCTACAGAGACATCCGGCACAGGGACATCCGGCACAGACACATCCGAAGCACAGGCATCCGCCCCCGAAACGTCAGAACAGGCCCACGGCGTCGTGGGCGAGGCACGAAAGGCAACCACATGACCATCTCGTCAGACACGCTCGATCTGCTCGGCCGCCAGGCGATCGAGCTGCCGAGCTGGGCGTTCGGCAACTCCGGCACACGGTTCAAGGTGTTCGGTTCGCCCGGCACGCCGCGGGACCCGTTCGAGAAGATCTCGGATGCCGCCCAGGTGCACAAGTACACAGGCCTGGCTCCCAGCGTGGCGCTGCACATTCCGTGGGACAAGGTGCCGTCGTACTCCGATCTGAAGAAGCACGCCGAAGACAACGGCGTCACCCTCGGCACGATCAATTCGAACACGTTCCAGGACGACGACTACAAGCTGGGATCGGTCACGCACTCCGACCCGCGCATCCGGCAGAAGGCGATCGATCACCATTTCGAGTGCATCGACATCATGAACGAGACCGGCAGCCGGGACCTCAAGATCTGGCTGGCGGATGGCACGAACTATCCGGGTCAGGATGACATGCGCGCCCGTCAGGATCGCCTGCACGACTCGCTGTCGAAGATCTACGCTTCGCTCGGCGACGGACAGCGCCTCGTGCTGGAGTACAAGTTCTTCGAGCCCGCGTTCTACCACACCGACGTGCCGGACTGGGGCACCTCCTACGCCCAGGTGAGCGCGCTCGGGGACCGTGCCGTCGTCTGTCTCGACACCGGGCACCACGCGCCGGGCACCAACATCGAGTTCATCGTGATGCAGCTGCTGCGCCTCGGAAAGCTCGGCTCGTTCGACTTCAACTCGCGGTTCTACGCCGACGACGACCTGATCGTGGGAGCGGCGGATCCGTTCCAGCTGTTCCGCATCATCCTCGAGGTGATCCGCGGCGGCGGGTACGCGAACCCCGACGTGGCGTTCATGCTCGACCAGTGCCACAACATCGAGAAGAAGATCCCCGGTCAGATCCGCTCCGTGCTCAACGTGCAGGAGATGACCGCCCGCGCCCTGCTCGTCGACCGGGATGCCCTCACCGCCGCGCAGAACGCCGGCGACGTGCTGGCGGCCAACGGCATCGTGATGGATGCCTTCTACACGGATGTCCGCCCCGACCTCGCCGACTGGCGGGAGTCTCGCGGACTGCCGCGCGATCCGAGCGCAGCGTATGAGGCATCCGGCTACCAGCAGCGCATCGAGGACGAGCGCGTCGGCGGCACCCAGGCGGGATGGGGCGCGTGAGTTCCGTGCCGACCGAGGTGCAGGCATCCGGAGCGGAGCAGGCATCCGAAGTTCACGTGGACGACCGCGCGATCGAGGGCCCGCACGGCCCGCTACGGGTGCGCGTGTACCGACCGCAAGAGCCGGCCGGGCCCGGCCTCGTGTGGCTGCACGGCGGCGGGTTCTTCGCCGGCGACCTCGACATGCCGGAGGGCGACTGGGTCGCGCGCGAGTTCGCTCGGCGAGGGATCACCGTGGTCTCGGTCGACTACCGGCTGGCGCCGACTCCCGAGGAGTTCGCGTCGCCGCCGGAGAAGCCGGCGACGACGGAGGGTGTGCGTTATCCGGTGCCGGTCGATGAGGTCGTGTTCGCCTTCCGCTGGGCGGTGGAGTCTGGTCTCGCCGACGGGCCGTGGGCACTCGGCGGAGCGAGCGCCGGCGGCAACATCGCCACGGGCTCGACGCTGCGGCTCGTGCACGAGGGCGGCCCCGTGCCGGCCCTGGCGGTGCTCGCGTACCCGACGCTGCTGGCCGTGCAGCCGCATCCGGATGCCGACCTGCGCGCCGCCCTCGACGCCGACCCGGATGCCGACCGGTTCGGCCCGAGCGCCGTCTCGCGCATGTACCAGAACTACCTCGGTGCGCCGCTGGACGCCGCACCCGCCGACGACCTGCCCGTCTACGCGGTTCCCGGTACGGCGACCACCGAGCAGCTGAAATCCTTCCCGCCCGTGATCATGATCAACGGCGAGATCGACGAGCTCCGGGTCTCGGGAGAGGCCTTCGCCGCCTCTCTCCGGGCGGCGGGTGTCGAGATCGACGTCTCGACCGAGCCTGGTACCGGGCACGGCCACCTGAACCGTCCGGAGGAAGCGGCGGCATCCGCTTCCCTCGAGCGCTTCGCTGCGCGCATCCTGGCGCTGAAGACATCCGACTGACCTCGCCGGCGGCATCCCGGCAAGGCCGGCCGTCGGCATCGACACCTCCAGTGGAGTACACCATGACGAACCAAGCCGTCGCTGACCTGATCGCGCGGAGCAACCGGCTGGGCGCCGACCCACGGAACACGAACTATGCGGGCGGGAACACATCCGCGAAGGGCACCGAGACCGACCCCGTGACGGGTGTGCAGGTCGAGCTGTTGTGGGTGAAGGGCTCCGGCGGTGACCTCGGCACCCTGACCGAGAAGGGTCTGGCGGTGCTGCGCCTGGACCGGGTGCGTTCGCTGCAGAACGTGTACCCGGGGGTGGAGCGCGAGGACGAGATGGTCGCCGCGTTCGACTACTGCCTGCACGGCAGGGGCGGTGCCGCCCCGTCGATCGACACGGCGATGCACGCCCTGGTGGATGCCGCACACGTCGACCACCTGCACCCGGACTCGGGCATCGCGTTTGCGACAGCGGCCGACGGTGAGCAGCTGACGAAGGATGCCTTCGGCGGCCGCGTGGTGTGGGTTCCGTGGCGTCGGCCGGGCTTCCAGCTCGGGGTGGACATCGCCGCGGTGAAGCGCGACAACCCGGACGCGATCGGCTGCATCCTCGGTGGGCACGGGATCACGGCGTGGGGCGCCACGTCCGAGGAGGCGGAGGCGAACTCACTGTGGATCATCCGCACCGCTGCCGACTACATCGCCGAGCACGGGCGTCCTGAGCCGTTCGGTGGCGTGCGCGCCGGGTTCGAGACGCTGCCGGATGCCGAGCGCAGGGCGCGCGCTGCGGCGCTGGCTCCCACGATCCGCGGGCTGGCATCCCACGACAAGCCGATGGTGGGGCACTTCACGGACTCCGAGGTGGTGCTGGACTTTCTGGCATCCGAGAAGGCGCCGGCACTGGCGGAACTCGGCACCAGCTGCCCGGACCACTTCCTGCGCACCAAGGTGAAGCCGATGCTGCTGGACCTGCCGGCGACGGCATCCGTTCAGGAGCAGGTCGCCCGGCTGAAGGAGTTGCACGAGCAGTATCGCGCGGACTACCAGGCGTACTACGACGCGTACGCGACCGCCGACAGCCCGGCCATCCGCGGGGCCGATCCGCTCATCGTGCTCGTGCCCGGCGTCGGCATGTTCAGCTTCGGCGCGAACAAGCAGACGGCGCGCGTGGCCGGCGAGTTCTACGTGAACGCGATCAATGTGATGCGCGGTGCCGAGGCACTCTCGACGTACTCACCCATCCCGGACTCGGAGAAGTTCCGCATCGAGTACTGGGCGCTGGAGGAGGCCAAGCTGCAGCGCATGCCGAAGCCGAAGACCCACCAGGGGCGGATCGCGTTCGTCACCGGTGCGGCATCCGGCATCGGCAAGGCGATCGCCACCCGGCTGGCTGCCGAGGGCGCGTGCGTCGTCGTGGCCGACCTCGACCTGGAGAAGGCGCAGGCCGTCGCCGCCGAACTGGGAAACAGTGATGTCGCGATCGGCGTGGCCGCGAACGTCGCGGACGCCGACGGGGTGCAAGCGGCGATCGACGCCACCGTGCTCGCGTTCGGCGGCATCGACCTCGTGGTGAACAACGCAGGCCTGTCGCTGTCGAAGCCGCTGCTGGAGACCACCGAGAAGGACTGGGACCTGCAGCACGACGTGATGGCCAAGGGGTCGTTCCTGGTGTCGAAGGCAGCGGCATCCGCGCTCATCGCGCAGGGAATGGGGGGCGACATCGTCTACATCTCCTCGAAGAACAGCGTGTTCGCCGGGCCGAACAACATCGCTTACTCGGCCACCAAGGCCGACCAGGCGCACCAGGTGCGGCTGCTCGCCGTCGAGCTCGGCGAGCACGGGGTGCGCGTGAACGGGATCAACCCCGACGGCGTGGTGCGGGGTTCCGGCATCTTCGCCTCGGGCTGGGGCGCCAACCGGGCAGCGACGTATGGCGTGAAGGAAGAGGATCTCGGCCAGTTCTACGCCAACCGCACGATTCTCAAGCGCGAGGTCGTGCCCGAGAACGTCGCGGACGCCGTCTACGTGCTCACCGGCCCGGAGCTCAGCCGCACCACCGGGCTGCACATCCCCGTCGACTCGGGCGTCGCGGCCGCCTTTCTGCGATGACCACTGACGGCACGCTCGTCGTCGCGGTCGACCTCGGCGCGACAAGTGGACGCGTCATCCTCGCCAGAGTGTCGGGCGGTGACTCGCCCGTGCTCGAGTTCGAGGAGGTGGCACGGTTCCCGAACGAGCCCGTGCAGCGCGAGGACGGCCTGCACTGGGACATCGCCGCACTGCGCGAGGCCGTGCTGAGCGGACTGACGGATGCCCGTGCCGTCGCCGAGCGCGCCGGCGAGCGCATCGCGTCGATCGGCATCGACTCGTGGGCCGTCGACTACGGCGTGCTGCGGGGCGGGGAGCTCGTGGCCGAGCCGTTCCACTACCGGGATTCGCGCACCGCCCGTGGCGTCGAGCGAGTGCACGCGATCGTGCCGTTCGAGGAGCTGTATGCGCGCAACGGGCTGCAGTTCCTTCCGTTCAATACGGTGTACCAATTCGCGGTGGACCCGCTGGTGAACGAGTATGCCGATCCCGGCATACTCGCGTCGGAGGGTCCAGGCGACGGCATCCTGCTGGTCCCCGACCTGTTCGCCTACTGGCTCACCGGAGTCCGTGCGGCGGAGGAGACGAACGCGTCGACGACGGGCCTGGTGCCCGCCGCCTCGCCTGAGCCGCGGTGGGATGCCGAGCTTGCGGAACGCGTCGGCGTGCCCGTGGGCATCCTGCCGCCGCTCGTACGGCCGGGAGACGTGATCGGCACGCTGAGCGCCGAGGCTGCGGAACGCACCGGGCTTCCACGATCGACCCCGGTGGTCGCGGTCGGCTCGCACGACACCGCCTCCGCCGTGGTCGGAACGCCGCTCGAGGCGGAGGGGTCGGTCTTCGTGTCGTGCGGCACTTGGGGCCTCGTCGGCGTGGAGTCGCCGACGCCCGTACTGACGGCGGATGCCCGCGACTCCGGCTTCACGAACGAGCGCGGCGTCGACGGTACGACCAGGCTCCTGCACAACGTGATGGGCCTCTGGGTGCTCAACGAGTGCGTGCGCGCGTGGCGCGATCGGGGCTCGGGCTCGATCGCTGAGCTGGCCGAGTTGCTGGATGCCGCGTCCGCCTCCGACGTGCCGTTCACGGTGTTCGACATCGACGATCCGCGGCTCCTGCCGCCCGGCGACATGCCGGCTCGGGTCGAGGAGCTGTGCCGCGAGGCAGGCGGCCCCGTCCCGGGCAGCGGGCCAGAGTTCGTGCGCAGCATAGTGGAGTCGCTGGCGGACGCGTTCGCGCGGGCGGCGGCGCAGGCATCCTCTCTCGCGGGCAATCCCCTGGCATCGATCAACATCGTTGGCGGCGGCGCGCGCAACGCCCTGCTGTGTCAGGCGACGGCTGACCGGTCCGGGGTGCCGGTGATCGCCGGCCCCGTGGAGGCGACCGCGATCGGCAATGTGCTCGTGCAGGCCCGGGCGGCGGGCGCGATCACCGGCGGCCTCGCGGAGTTGCGCGCGCTCGTCACCGCGACGCAGCCCACCACCCGGTACGAGCCCCGCTGAACACACCAACACACGCATGCACATGCTAATGTATGTGCATGCCAACCTTGGAACGCCGTGTGCAGGTGCTTTTCGATCCTGCGCAATACGCTGCCCTCGAGGCCGAGGCCGCGACGGAGCACCGAAGCGTTGGAGCGCTGATACGTGAAGCGGTGGACGATCGGCTCGCCCGGCGTAAGAGCGATGCGCGAGCTGCCCTGGACCGGCTCTTCTCGAGCGGCGACGAAGCACCCGGGCACGGTCCCATCGATTGGGCCGCAGAGAAGGACGCCTTCGACGAGCGCAGCAGTAGGTCGTGAACCCTCCCGCGAGCCCCATGGAGAACGCCGTTCTCGTCGACGCGGCGGTCGTCGCCTACGCACTCGGTGACTCGGCTCTCGAGCGGGATGCGTGCCGACGGTTCCTCGTGCAGATCACGACCGGGCCGAACCGCGCGTACGCGAGCGTGGAGATGATCCAGGAGGTCGTGCACCACCGACTGCGCCGGACGGGAGATCGCACCCGTGCAGTACGCGAAGGCAAGGAAGCGTGTGCAGCGTTCACTCTCCTCGCCTTCGACCGCGAGATACTCGACCTCTCGCTCGAGCTGATCGAGAAGCTGCCCACGATCCGCGGCCGCGACGCAGTTCACGCCGCGACCGCGATCGCTTACGGCATCGAGACGGTCGCGTCGCCCGACTCGGCGTTCGACGATCTGCCGGGCGTCCGTCGCCTCGATCCGCTCAAGGACCTGTGACCCCGCCCTCTTCGAGCCCGTGCGGCGGGCAGGATCACCGGCGGCCTCGCGGAGCTACACGCGCTCGTCACCGCGACGCAGCCCACCACCCGGGACGAGCCCCGCTGAGTGGCGCGCGGATCAGCGCCGCTCGCGCGCTTCGTACGCCGCTGCCTGGTGCTGCACTGCGCGTACGACGCTCATGTCGAACTTCGGACGGCGATCGAAGTCGTAGAGCCCGTTCTGCTCCTGGAAAGTGTCGGTGAGCTGCGTGTAGCAGTAGCCGAACATGCCGGCGTTCTCGCGGAGCACGCTCACCAGCCCGGCGAACCGCTCGTGGAATTCCTGAACGTCGCGAACCCGCTGCCCGTAGCCCCATGAATCTCGTCCGTCGTCGTTCCTGGCGAGCTCGGCGTTCCACCAGATGCCTCCGAACTCGGAGACGAAGAAGGGCTGCCCGGCGTAGGGAATCGAGATCGTCCGGCCATCCTCCGTGTTCGCGAACGGACGGCCCGCCGACAGACCGCCCTGCTGCTGGGCGAAGGCGACCGGGTCCTGCTCATAGGAGTGGGCATCCCACACGTCGGTCTCGGGAACCCGGTGCGAGTATCCGGAAGCGTCGATGACCGGCCGGGTCGGGTCGGCCAGCTTCGTCGCAAGGAACATTCCCCGCGTCACGTCGTCGAGGACCGTGATGCGATCGTGCAGGGTCTGATGCGTCTCGTTCAGCGGGCACCAGCCGATGATCGCGGGATGGTTCACATCGCGTTCGAGTGCCTCGAGCCACTGGGTCACGAATGAAGCCGTCGGGCCCTGATTGTGGCCGATCGCTCCCGCCCCCGAGACACCCCAGTCGCCGAACTCGCCCCAGACGAGATAGCCGAGCCTGTCGGCGTGGTACAGATAGCGCTCCTCGAAGACTTTCTGGTGCAGGCGAGCACCGTTGAACCCTGCGTCCAGGCTGAGCTGGATATCGCGCACGAGAGCTTGGTCGTCAGGTGCCGTCATCAGCGACTCGGGCCAATAGCCCTGGTCGAGCACGAGCCGCTGGAAGACGTGTTCGCCATTGATGAGCACGGCATCGCCGTCGATGGCGACACTCCGCAGGCCGGCGTACGAGCTCACGTGATCCGTGATCCTGCCCGTGCCGTCGACGATCTCGATCTCGACGCCGTAGAGGAACGGATGCGTCGGCCCCCAGAGATGAACGTCGGCTTCGTCGAGTTGCAGCAGCGCCGGGCTCGACATGGCGGTGTCCAGTCGCACGGTCGTCGTCGCCACCATGACACCGTCGGCCAGCAGCCGGACGGTCGCGGACGCACCGAGCGAATTGCGGCTCGGCACCAGTGCGCACGCGAACGAGCTGGAGCCGACATCGGGGGTGATCTTCACCCGACGAAGATGGAGCGGATCCACCGCCTCCGCCCATACTGTCTGCCAGATGCCGGTAGTGCGGGTGTAGTAGCAGTCCGTATTGCCGTACCACGTGGACTGCTTGCCTCCCGCCTTGGGCTCATTTCGGAGGTCGCGGGCGCGAACGACGATCGTGAGCTCGTCCCCCGCCGCGAGTTCGCCGAGTCCCGCCTGGAACGGCGTGAAACCGCCTCGGTGGCGCACTGCTTCCACGCCGTCTACCCACACGGTGGCGTCGTGGTCGACGGCACCGAAGTGCAGAACGCCGTCCAATCCATCCCACTCGTCTGGAACCGTGAACCGCGTGCGATACCAGACGGCATCCATGAAGTCGGTGTTGCCGACTCCTGAGGCCGAGGATTCGGGCGCGAAGGGAACGAGGATGCTGCCGGCGAGCTCTCGGTGCAGCAGCCCTCGTTCCAGGCCGCTGTCGCCGGCATCGATCTCGAACTCCCATGCTCCGTTGAGGTTGATCCAGCCGTCACGGACGAACTGCGGCCGGGGATACTCCGACCTCGGCTGCGGCAGCTCACCGTCTCGGCCGGATGGCAGCGGGGCGGGAAAGGAGAGAGGACTTGTCATGTGCGTCTTGTTCCGATGGGTCGTGGTCGGGTGGTAGCTCGGCATGCGACGCGGCGGGCACCGGATCGGTAACCCGCCGCGTCGCGCTCGCGCCTACTTCGCGGCTGCGAGTTCCTTCTTGAGTTGCGCGATGTACTGATTCGCGCCGGCCTCCGGCGTCGTCTTGCCGAACTGCACGTTCTGCCAGATCTGGGAGAGAAGGGCATCGGCATCCTGCCCGCCGACCGGGGTGACCGGGGCAGGGGTGCCGGCCTCGGCGGTCACCTGTTTGATGTAGTTCATCACGATCTTGTCCGAACCGTTCAGGTCGGGCGCGATCACCTTCTGGAACTCCGGATTGGCGGGCATGCCCCGCTCGGCCCCGAACAGCTTGCCGACATCGGTGTTCGTCGTCAGGAAGTCGACGAGCTCCGCTGCTTCCGCCGGATGCTTCGACCTGCTCGAGATCGCCCAGTACATCGACGACTTCAGGTACTGCCATCCCTTCTTCGCATTG
>NZ_JBQCIE010000109.1:0-46788 GCF_051954055.1 Humibacter sp.
GCGCCGCGCTGGAGGCGGGCGAGGCGGACACGCGCTCTACGGCCGGTATGCACACGCGCTGCACCGCTGGGATGGGCCGAGGGAAGGGGAAGTGCCCCAATGCGGCCACGCACCGCGTCCCGCTCAGGCAGGTCATGCCGAACGGTTATGTGCGCCACTCGTGGCTTGCCCGCTGCGAGCGCCACGCGCAGCGCCCCGACGCGGAACCCCTCGCCGCCGCCCGTTCCCCCCTCACGGAGACGACCGATGGCTGAGACGACGACGAAGATGCGGATTCCCGCGAAGTGGACCGACGACTGTCAAGGGAAGAAGGACTTCGACGGCACACTGGTGAGCATCAGCACGCGCTATTGGCCGCGTGGTGGCGGGTTCTCGATGATGTATCGCGACGAGCGGGGCGTCACGCAGTTCGGCACGAACACGAACCGAGACATCAAGCCGAGCGCCAACGCGTCCATCCACCTCGACTACTTCGACGCGGACGGCGATCCCGAGTATCAGGCGCTCGCGATGGAGGAGTTCGAGGCGGAAACCGAGGACGAGGTGAAGGCGCAGGTAGAAGCATGGGCCGCCACGCAGTACGCCCGCGTCGTCGCTGCCATGCGGCGCGAGTTTCTGCCCGAGGTGCCCAATGGCTGACACCCCCGCCCCGGCGGCAGGGACGCCGGAACCGACGCTGTGTCATTGCGGGCACGCCGCGAGTAAGCATCGGCCGACACGTACCGGCAAGTCGCATTGTCAGGATTGCTGCGCGCCCGGAGAAACCGAGTGCTATCACGAGTTTTGGCCCGCTCGATCAGCCTCGGTTCACGACCGATTCTGCCCCCTGCACGGCGTCCTGCCGGCCCTTCCAACCGACGGAGGGTCATGGTGGCAGTGTCCTGACTGTTCGCACAATAAGACGGCGTCCTTGTCGGCCCCCGCCGAGACGCCGCCCGCCGCCGAGCCGCGCACGCCGATCTACCGCTGCAACACCGAAGGCTGTTCCGCTGGCGATTGCGAGAACTGTCTCGCCGTGGCCGAGCTGCGCGCCGCGCTGGAGGCGGGCGCGGCGGATACGCCGAAGCGGTCGAACTCGGTGCTGCTGTGGGCGGCTGACGCGGCGTTGCAGACGTGGCAGCGCGGCCTCCCGATGGAGGTGGCGATGGGCGACCTCGACTTGGCGCTGAACGCGTTTCGTGGTCCCGACGATGAGCCCTCTGCTTTTGCCGCCCCCCTCACGGAGACGACCGATGGCTGAGACGACACCAGCGTACACCCGCGACCGCGAGAAGTGCGTCGTGTGCGGGCACTATCTCGGCTCGCACGACGGACTGCCGCCATACAAGTGCATGATCGGTGACTGCGTGTGTGGCGTGTTCGTGCCGCGTGCCGATCATCCCCCAATCCGGGACGGTGCCCAATGACTGACGCCACCCCCGCCCCGGCGGCGAGGACGCCGGAACCGCTGCTGGCCGCGTGTCCGGTGTGTGCGGCACCGGCTGGCTCGCCGTGCGTGAACACGGAGGACGGCCTGCCGCGCTTCGCCCCGCACTCGCGCCGCTATCAGGCCGCCCCCGCCGAGACGCCGCCCGCCGCCGAGCCGCCGTGCCCGACATGCAGCGGGAAGAAGCTCGTCTGCACGAGCATCGGTGCGTGCCCGACCTGCCAGCCCACCCCCGCCGTGCCCCCCACCGACGGCACGACCGCGCCGGCTACGCTCCAACAGGTGAGCGAGTGGTCGAACCGCGCGCTGATGTTCATGGCGACATACGCCTACGGGTTCGCTGAGTTGGACCCGGCGGTAGATGCCGTCCACAAGCTCGCTCAGTTGGCCCGCCGTGCGCTCGGACCGCAGGGTGAAGCCGATATGACGTGGAACGTCCGCAACGATCCGCCCTGCGCTGCCGCCTTCGCACTGGGCCGCAGCGAAATGGCCGAAGCCCTCACCGCCGAGCGCGCCGCGCAGGAGCAGGCCGAGGCGCTGCTGCGGGAGTGCGAGTCGGCAATTCTGGCCGCGATCGTGGATGAGGACGGCCTCGACGCCAAGCGCGGGTGGGCATTGTGCGACCGCATCCGCGCCACGCTGGCCGTCCCCCCGGAGGCGCCATGCGACTGATCGGGGAAGCGCTCGGATTCGTCGGCTCGCTGATCCTGGCGTGGGCCGTGTGGGTGACGCTCCGTGCGATTGCGCTCAAGCTGTGGCGTGCGGGCTGCTGCGCCCGTGGGTATCACCGGGAGACTGTGGAAAGCCGGGACGTGGTGAAGACGACGCGGACCCCGTATGGCTCCTACCGGATCGGCTCGCACCGCCAAACCGTCCTCCGCTGTCTGGACTGCCCGCACGAGGTGGTGCTGTCGGACGACACCGTGTTCACCCCCAGCCGGCGGGTGCGCGCCGCATGAGCCGCGACACCGAGCACCAAGAGCAATCCCTGCTGTTCCAGTGGATCGCGCTGGAGACGCCGCGGCATCCCGAGTTGGGGCTGTGCTTCGCGGTGCCGAACTTCGCGGGCTTCCACGGCTCGCAGGTCGCCCGCATGCGCTCGGGGTCCAGAGCGAAGGCGGAAGGCCGCAAGAAAGGCGTTCCCGACATCTGCCTCCCCGTCCCGCGTGGCGCGTTCCACGGGCTGTTCATCGAGTTGAAAGCCAAGGGGGGCCGTCCCTCGCCGGAGCAGCGCCAGTGGCTCCAAGCCCTGAGAGAGCAGGGCTACGCCGCCCATCTGTGCGTCGGCTGGGACGACGCCCGACAGACGATCACCGATTACCTCGCCCTCCCCTCACACGCTGCCGCATGACGCACTTCGAGCGCCCCACCTTCAGCGTCCCCACCTCAGGCCGTGACCCGACGACCTGTTCCCATGGCTGGCGCGATCCTCGAGGAACGTGCGTGTTCTGCGGGCACCGCGAGCCACCCGAGCCCACGCCGCCATGAGCGCCCGCCTCTCAGCGCGTGAGATGGAGGTGGCGCGACTGATTGCCGAGGATCTGGCCGACAAGGAAGTGGCCGACATCCTCCAAATCAGCATCCGCACCGTCCAGTCCTACCTCGATCGCATCGCCCGAAAGATCGGGGCGGTTCGTGCCACCGTCGCCCGTCGTCGGGCAATCCGGCAATGGGTGGAGGATGCGGAGTCCGAGACGCGTCACGCCGCCTAGCCGCGTGTAGGTAGTTTTGCGGGCACGACAACACCGCTCGTGCGCGGCATCTTACGACCGTGCTTGACATCATTGTCCCGCAATGGCTCGACGAGCCAGAGCGCGCCGAGGCGGTCTCCGTGGCTGCCGAGGAACGCAACCTCAAGATCGCCCGCGAGACCGGCCAGCATTGCCTACCGACGTCCTCCTTCGATTGGGAGGACATTTTCGTTTCTGGGCATCCGCACGGCGCCCTGCCCGTGCCGCTCGCTCGTGAGACGCTGACCCGGAAGGCCAACCGTCGCCGCTGGGCTGCGCAGAAGGCGCGTCGCTCCGGTCGGGACGCGCTGGCCCGCGCCATCATGGCCGCGTGACCAAGGCCGAGCGGAAGAAGCGGGACCGCGCCATCGAGCGCGAATTGCTGGTGATCCACCGCACGTTCCGCGTCGCCCGATTGGTTGGCGACTGGCGCTCCACCTACGCCCAGCAGGCCTGGAGCCGCACGCTCAATACGTGGGTGCGGGAACAGGTCTCTTGCTACGCCGCCGCGTGACCCCCTCCCGCAAGCTCGCTCTCACACTGGGCATCCTGCTCGGGCTGGCCTTCGCCACGAGCTGCACCGAGCCCACCGCTCCGCAGCCCCTCGTCTCGTGCCACCCGCAGGTCATCCAGACCCCGCAGGGACCGTGGGTGACGGGCCAGCAGGTGTGCGACGTGACCGACCCCACGACCGGTCAGGGCCACACCGAGGTTCGGCCATAGTGACCGAACGGGGCAGCAAACAAGTGACGTCTGTTGCGCGCCGGAAGCCGCCGGCTGCTGGCAAGGGGCGCAAGAAGGGCTCGCTCAACAAGACGACAGCCTCGGTCAAGCAGGCGCTCATCGACGCCTTCGAGAAGATGGGCGGCGTGCCCTCGCTCGTGACGTGGGGCAAGGAGCACCCGACCGAGTTCTACAAGCTGTACGTCAAGCTGCTGCCCACCGATGTCCAGTTGTCGGGCAAGGACGGCGAACCGCTCAAGGTGATCTTCACCCATGAGTGAGCTGCGCCTCCCCGCTCCCTTGCCGCATCAGGTGCCGGTGCTCGCATCAGACGCGCGGTTCCTGCTCTGGCGGGCTGGCCGACGGACGGGGAAGTCGCGCGCTGAACTGATCGCCGGCACGGCAGGCCGTGGGTCACGGCGTCAGTTCAAGGGGATGCTCCAGGGCGGGCAAATCGCGTGGTTCGCGCCGGACTACAAGCAGGCGCAAGCCATCTGGCGTGAGGAGATCCGTCCGCGCTTCTCAGCCGTGCAGGGGGCTGACGTGTCCGAAGTGGAGAAGCGGGTCTCCATCCCTGGTCTAGGCTCGCTGCAACTGCTGTCGGCCGAGAATATCGACGCGGCGCGTGGCTGGAAGCTGGACGCGGCACTCTGCGACGAGTCGGCCTACTGGGATCTGGAGTACGGCTGGAACGCCGTCATCCGTCCCGCCTTGGCTGACCGGCAGGGGTGGGCGATGTTCGGCTCCACGACCAACGCGGGACTGGACGGGAACGCGCTCAAGCGGGTGCCGTCCTACTTCAACGTGCTGTGCGAGCGGTCGGAGCGTGGGGAACTGGGGCCGGAGTGGGCGACGTTCCACAACCGGACGGAGGACAACCCGAAGATCCCGCGCGCCGAGATCCTGACGCTCCGCGCCGAGTATCCCGAAGGCTCCGCGACCGCAGCGCAGGAACTGGACGCCGAACTGGGCGTGATGGGTGGGCGGTTCTACGACCTTGAGCGCAAGCGCCACGTCGTTCCGCGGGCCGACCTGCCGGAGACGCTGCCGCCCTGGTGGGAATACTGGGGCGCCTTCGACTGGGGGTTCGCGCACTGGGCCACGTTCGGTGTGTTCTGCCGGACGAAGGAAGGGGCGATCATCCTGCTCGATACGGCGTGGATGCGCCGCCAGCAGGACGACGAACTGGCCGAAGGTTGCAAGCGGTGCTGGACGGATCAGGGGCTCGTGCTGGCGCAGATGGTCGAGGTGTACGCCGGCCATGACGTGCGGGCGAAGCCGATGGCCCGTGGGGCGCCGGGCGTCTCGACGCAGGAAGTCTTTGCCGCGCATGGCGTCTACCTGACGCTGGCGGACAACGACCGGGCGAATGGGGCGAGAGTGGTGCGCCGGCTCATGGCGCTGTCCGACGACAGCCGGAGCCAAGGCTTCTACATCGTGGACACGCCGGGCAATCGGCGGGTGGTGGCGCAGTTGGAGTCCATCGTCCCCGACCCGAACGACATCAACAAGCCGCTCAAGGTGGACGCGGACCAGGACGGCAAGGGCGGCGATGACGGGGCCGACATGGTGCGCTATGCGCTCGCCACGCGTGTTCCGCTGCCGACGGAGCCCGCCAAGCACCAAGACCCGTGGCAGCCGGGCCACGACGCCAACGCGCTCGTCCCGCTCATCGACACGACGGGCGAGGCCGAGATCGGCGGCGGTGGCATTTCCTCGTGGGGGTTCTGAGATGGGCAAATCCACGCATCCCTTCGTGCTCAAGATGAACGAGGCGAAGGCGTTCCACCGCGCGATGCGGGCGGGTGAGCACAAGGAGCCGAAGGGCACCGAGCGGAGTGCCGAGCTGGCCGTGGAGGACACGGTGGCCGACACGAACGCGGCCAAGGGGACGCGCTACCTGACGCTGACGCACAAGCAGCCAAGCGACGCCCCACCCCCCAAGGGCGTGCTCTCCATCGTGGTGCCGAAGTGAGCACGATCGCCCTCTCGCCCGTGGAAGTGCAGCTCGTGACGCTTGCCACGCGCGCCAAGCAGGAGCGGGACGCGGCCTCACAGCGGGCCTTCGAGGCCGATCTGGCGCCCCTCATCGCGGCGCATGACCTCACGGGCCTCTCGGTCAAGGTCGTGGACCATGAGGGCGGACTCGCGCTCGAGGTGAGCCCGTGAGTCCGGTGGTCAGTGGCGCCGGCGCGCTCGACCTGATCGGCAGCGAGATCCGCGACGACTTTCTCGCCGAGCGTCGCGAAGACTTCTCTCGGGTTCAGCTACGCCCGAACCGCGGCCTGTTTCAGCCATCCGCAGAGGACTACGGCGTCGCGCTGGCTCGCACCATCCAACAGCAAAATCGTCGGCTCTACCGCAAGCTGCTGAAACGGGCCAAGGCCGCTCGTGGGCTCGTCCCCGTGACCAATGACAAGGGCGACGCCAAGCGGGCGCTGGCCCAGATCGTTGGCGCCTCCGGCCGGCAGCGTCGCAAGGCCCGCAAGGCCATCCAGCGCGCGATGCGCGAACAGCAGTCGTAACCCACCCAACCCTCCCTCGGTCAACCCGCCCCCATGATTCCCACTCGCGAACGCCAACTCGTCCACGCCGCGACCGGCTGGCAAGGCAAGATCACCGGCACCAACGTCGCCGTCAGTGGCACGCTGGCGCGCACTGACCTGGACGGCAACACGGGCTCCGTGTCCGCGACGCAGCCGCTCGCCGGGGCGGGCTCGCTCGGGCCGGGCACCTACTACTACGCCATCCCGACGGCGGGCTGTTCGGCGCTGGACGTGACGCTCCGCGCCTCCACGGTGACGGGGACGCACACGATCACGCTCTACGCCACCCTGTCGGACAACATCACGATCAAGGGGACGGCGACCAGTGTCACGGCGCTGACCGCGAACACGCAGGCGACGACCAGCGTCACGACGCTCCGGGGCGAGCGGATCTGGATCTTGAAGATCGTGGTCAACGCGGCGAGCGCGCTCGTGTTCGACCAGGCGGACGCGTCGGCGCTCTGATGTTCCTGTTTCAGCGTAGGCGGCGGCGGCAGGCGGGCGCCGGGGTGAACCACAACCCGGCGCAGCCCACCGTTTCTGCGGGCACGCCCACCAGTTCAGGGGTGACGCTCACCGGCTCGGCATTCTCCGACTTCGACGGCGACACCCACGCGGCGAGCCAGTGGCAGGTCACGACCAGCGCCGATACCGGCTATGCCTCGCCGGTCATCTCGACGGGCGACGACGCCAGCAACCTCACGAGCTACGCGGCGACGGGCCTCACCGCTTCGACGGCCTACATCGCCCGCGTGCGGTACAAGGACTCGGCGGGGAACTACTCGGCGTGGAGTGCCAACGCGTCCTTCACGACGGCGGCGGGTGGCTTTGCGGCGATTACTGACTCGTTCACCCGCACGAACGCCTCGTCGCTCGGCAATGCTGACACTGGGCAGGCGTGGGCGGTCAGCAGCGGGACCTGGAGCACGAACGGCTCGCAGGCCACCAGCGCGAGCACGGTCTCCGTCGCCTTCATCGACTCCGCGACGGCCAACCGGACGATCTCGGTCAAGCTCGCCGACCTGACGAACGCGCACGGCCTCGCGTTCATGTACGCGAACAGCAGCAACTACTACCGCTACTACTACTCGTCCGGCACGCTGTTCCTGCAATCCGTCATCGCGGGCTCCGGGGCCGCCGTCATCAGCCCGGCGCAGACGCTCTCGCCCGGTGACGTGCTCAAGGTCATCATCTCGGGCGGCACGTTTACCTGTCAGGTGAACGACGTCACCATCGCTGGCGGTGGCAATCTCACGCCGAACGCTGCGCTTGCCGCGAACACGAAGGACGGCATGTACATGGGCGGCCTCGCCGGTGGCCTGTTCGACAACTACACGGTGACGACGCCGTGAGCCGGCGCGCGACGGAACGGCCGCTCGATCAGGTACGTGCTCACCACGGCACAGCCCACCGCCAGCGCCACATTGAGTGGGAAGCTGGCGGTCGTGGCGGCGCTTGTCCGGTTCAGGAACAGCTGCTGCCAGAGGTAGAGCGCGTAGGAGATGCCGCCGAGCCACACGGCGAGCGGGTGATTGAGGAGCCGGCCCGCGTAGCCCTCAGGCCAGCGGACGACATGCTCGAGCGCGACGAGAATGGCCGCGTTCACCAGCGTCTCCCCGATGAGCAGGCCGGGCCGGTAGCGCAGGCTCACGGCGAGCCCGGCGAGCAGCAGCGCGGGCACGAGCCAGCGCGACCGGATCGCGCGGACGTACCAGTCATGCGTCATCCACCGCTCGCGGCAGAGGGCGAGCAGGCACCCGGTCGCCAGCGCGTCAGCGGTCGTCTCGAAGCTCGTCCCGATGAGCAGGAGATGACCTGTCGTGGCGTCCAGGACGCGGATCACGGGCACGAGGGCGACCACCGCGGCGGCGATCCAGACCGCGCGACGACGGCCCGCCCAGAGCAGCGTGACCGGCCAGACGAGGTAGAACTGCTCTTCGACAGCCAAGCTCCACAGATGGCCCACCGGCCACGCGCGGTGCGTGTCGTAGTTGATCGTGTAGGTGAGGGCACGCCACAGATCGTTCGCGGGCACGGCGATCGCACCCCAGGCGGCGAGCGCGACCACGACGCCAAGAAAGACGAGGTAGGCCGGCACGATCCGCAGGGCGCGGCGTTGGTAGAAGCGGCCGAGTCGGATCGTGTCGCTCCGCTCGTACTCCGTGAGGAGCAGCGCCGTGATGAGGAAGCCCGACAGCACGAAGAAGACGCGGACGCCGAGCGCGGCCAGGTCCACGTAGGGGCCGTTGAGGATCGGGCTCAGGCTCGCCGGAAAGGACCGCGTGCCGGTCAGGTGGCCGAGCAGGACGGCCAGAATCGCGACGGCTCTAAGGCCGTCCAGCGAGGGGAATCGACGCACGCCCTAGCTAACGCGGCGGGCGACCGTCTCCCACTGCGGCTGTTGGCTGCCCCACGGCTCCGGCTCCGGGTCGGTCAGGATCTCCGTCGCCACGTACCAGCGGAGATGGCACCACGTGCCGTCCGACAGGCGCGTGGGCAGCCATGCGAACCGTTCCCGTTCACGACGTTCCGGCATGCGGGGAACATGCACATGGCTGGGGAGGCGCGCTAGATGACGGTCACTCTGGACCGCACGCAGCTCCCGGTCGCGGCGCGGCAGAAGCCAGATTGGGCGGCCTATGCGGCGCTGGGCGTCAAGTCGGCCGCGGCGGGATTCCGGTTCGCCGATCCGACGACCGGCCTGACGCACTGCAAGCTGACCGATGCCTCCAGCCCATCGGGTGGGACGTCGGGCATCAACACCCCCTACTCGTCGGCGGGGCTCCACGTCTCCGGCCCGTGGGGGGCGGCTAGCGATCAATACACGCTCTACGTCGAGGACGGCACGTCCGGGTCCGGCTATCTGGTCGATTTCCAGCGCGGCGGCGGGCCGTCGAACGTGCGGCGGGCGGGGGCGTCGAACGCGTGGAACTCCGACTTGCGGGGCACGTTCAGCTACAACGCCGCCACGCCGCAGATCGCCTACTACGCGAACGGGCTCACGCTCTATCGCTACAACACGGCAACGAACGCGCTGGCCGCGAGCGGGAACTTCCCCGCCGACTTCACGGCCTTGGCGGCGAAGGCTGGGGTGGGGGGGACCCAGTTGCAGCACGTCCAGACGGACATCAACGACCGCTGGTTCGTGTTCATCCTCGGGGACGCGATCTGTGCGTGGGACTCGCAGACCGCCGCGACCGACGCGATCTACGTGGCGGACTTTACGGCCACGTTCGGACACGACATCGACGAGCCGCACTTCGACAAGAACGGCCGCTACGTCCTGATGGTGCTGGCCAGTGGACGGAACGTCTGCTACTGGGATCTCCAGACCGACACCTTCTCCGACACGCTCCCGACCGGCACGCAGTGGTCGCACACGGAGGCGATGAAGGGACTGTTCCTCGGGGCCGATGCCTACACCGCCTTCGGCTACCAGCAGACCTACACCCCGACGCCGCTCTCGGGTGGACGGGCGGCCTCGCCGGTCGCGATCGACGCGACGAAGCTCGCCTCCGTGCTGCCCGACTCGCAGTTCGGCGCGAGCGTTGGCGGCTCGCACCGTTCAGGGCAGTACGTCGATCAGGCCGCGACCGGCACGAGTCAGGTCGCCATCATCGACGTCAACGCGATCAACGGGAAGGTCACGCCCGGCGCGTGGTCGCTCAACAGCGGTTCCATCTATCAGGCGACGTTCAGTTACCAGTACCAGCAGGGCACGACCGGCGTCAATGACGTCCTACAGCTCGCCTCGGATGGGAACACGATCGCGGCTCGGCTGACGCCCGCGGCGAGCCTCGCTGCGATGACGGCCGGCTCGTGGTTCGTGTCAGGCACGACGGTCTACGTGTGGCGCACCGACAGCGCCTCCCCTGACGGGACGACGCATCAGGTGGTGGTGAAGGTCGCGCAGGTCTGCGACGACGGCATCGCGTCGGTCGTGATGGACGGCAGCGATGTCCGGCTCGCCGGGCACCACTACTCGTTCTACAACGGCTACTACACCGAGCCGCACACGACACAATCGAGGGACGGGCTGCTCGTCGTCTACGGCTCCAACCAGGGCGACAAGGCGCACCGCACCGACGTGTTCGTGGTCGAGATGCCGACCACCGGCGCCAGCACCGCCGACCACCTCGCCGTCACCACCGAGCCCTCCGCGAGCACGCAGTCAGGCGTCGCGCACGCGCAGCAGCCTGCCGGCGTAGTGCAGGATTCCGGCAACGCCACGGTCACCAGCGACACGAGCACCATCACCGCGACGTGGGTGCCGGATGCCGGTGGGGTGGGCGTCGCCGCTGGGACGACGAGCGTGGTGGCGAGTGCGGGCGTGTGGACGTTCGTCGGCACTGACCTGCATGTGAATGCCCCGCTCGGTGAGACGGGCCACTACACCTTCACCGACTCGGACGGTGCTGTCACCGGCGCGGATTCCTCCACGATCACCATCACGGCCGAGCCGGTCGTGCCAGCCGGTGAGCCCACCACGACCGCCCTCCCCGGTCCGGTGGACTGGTGGCGCCCGCAGGCCCAGCGCGCCGGCCTCAAGGTGGTCGTCGCCCCGAGCCCCTTGCTTGGCACGGGTGGCGTCGTTGGCGTGGCCTCCAACACGGTGACCGTCCACATCCCCGTGGGGCGCGTGCGGGTCGCTGTCCTGTCGCTCGCGCTGGACGCAATGGTCGCTGCCGCAGGATCAGGCACGATCACCGTGCAGGTCTCCAAGGTCACCGCCGCTGGTGTGGTCTCGCCGCTCACCTCGGCCACGAGTGTCAAGTCGGACGTCGTGACGGCGGCTGGCAATATCGCGCTCCCCATGCTCGCCAGCGTCTTCGACTCCACCTCTGGCGCTCGGGTGATCGACGGGACGCAGGGGGATTTCCTCCGCGTGGACCTGGTGGCGTCCAGCACGATCAGCACGCAACCGCAACTGCGCGTCGTCGCCGAACTGGCCGTCACGGGATAACCGACCCTCACATGCAGACTTTCCTGACCGTGGCCCTCCTCGTGGGGGCCGCGCTGCTTTCCGGCTCCTACCTCTGGCGCGACATCCTCCCGCTGCTGGACCGGCTCGTGGCCGTGCAGGAACGCCGCTACGTGCCCGTGCAGGAGAAGGCGGCGGAACCGATGCCAGCCCATCTGGAGCAGGCGGCGATGGCGTGGGGGACGGAACAGGCCCGCGACGACACGCTGACCGCCATGCGGGAAGCCTACGCGGAGCTCGGCGACTGGACCCTTGTGGCCTCTCGCTTCTCGGGTGACCTGTCGTGAGTAGCCCCGTGCCTCCGGTGCGCCCGCCTCGTGGGTCCGTGGACGACGAGTCCATGCTCGATAGCATGGCGGAACAGGCCGCGCAGCCCGTCCTCGGCTCCGACCCCGAGCACCTGTCGGGCGTGAGCGAGTTCGCCGGCCCAACGCCGGACAGCAGCGCCATGGAGCCCGCCGAGCAGGAGCCAGCGGAACAGCCGCTCGCCGTGCGCGATCCGCAGGTCATCCGCGCGGCCACGGCCCTGTACGGCTCCGACTTCCCCCTCTTGAAGCAGTCGGACCCGTCGGACGACGCGTGGAGCCGCTGGGCGGAAGGGCTCTGGGACCGCCATCGGGCGGGGATGCAGAAGGTGCTGCACTTGGTGGAACGCAACCGCGCCTTCCGCCGTGGCGATCAGTGGGTGGCCTCCCGTGGCCTTGGCCCGTGGCGGGAACCGCCAAAGCCCCGCGATGCCGTGCGTGCAGTAGAAAACGTCATCAAGCCGGCGCTGGACCAGCGGGTGCAGATCCTCCGCGAGCAGGTGCCGGGCTTTAGGACTCGGCCGACCACGCAGGACGTGGACAGCCAGAAGAAGGCGGAAGCGCAGCAGATGGCGCTGGAGTACAGCTACCACGAGCAGGACATGGCCCAGGTCTTGGCGGAAGCCGCCTACTGGGTCGGTACCGATGGGGTGTCATTCCTCGGCCCCTACTGGCACCCCGACGAAGGGCCGTGGTCGGAGACGGAGCAGGCCCCGATGGGCGACGCCCGGACCTGCGTGTACCGGATCGAACAGGTGCGCGTGAGTGCCAATGCGACGGCCACGGAAGCGCCGCATTACTGGATCGTCCGCGAGACCATCCCCACGGCGCAAGCGGTCGCCCAGCACGGCCCGCAGGTGGTGAGCAAGGAGCGGCAGTCGGATGGGAGTGATGTGGCTGCCCTCATGGGCACCGACCGGATCGGCATGGACGCGCCGGCGATTGATGAGCTGTTCCGCGAGCAGGACACGGTGGACCGCTTCACCGTCTACTGCGAGCGGAGCCAGTTCTTGCCCAAGGGGCTGACGCTCATCACGGTCGGCGACGTGACGGTGTTCGTCGGCCCGCTCCTCTACTCCGTGGTTCCCCTCGTTCGGATGACGGACGGGTCGAGCGATCCGGCGTTCTTCCCCGAGCCGGTGATGAACGACTGGGTGCCGCACCAGATCCGCATCAACGCGCTGGTCTCCAAGTGGATCGAGTCCATCCGCGTCAACGCGGGCGGGCGGTTCCTCATGAAGTCGGGCGTCGTCGCCACGGAAACGCTGGTCGGTGGCACGACGAGCGTGCTGGAAGTGAAGGGCGCCTTCAACTCCATCAACGAAGCCATGACCCCGGTGAATGGCTTCTCGGTGGGCAACGACGTCAAGGACGCGCTGGAGCGGGAACGCACGACGTTCGAGCAGAAGTCGGGGTGGAACGATGCCTCCCGTGGTTCCTTCTCCAACGACGCGTCTGGCCGGGCCATCTTGGCCGTGCGCGAGCAACTGGAGCGCACCTTTGCGCCCGGCGTGGCTGCTGCTGCCAATGCGATGCAGCGGTGGGGCGAGATCGTGCTCCACATCTACCGCGCCATGCTCTCCGTGCCGCGCACGATGGCGATTGCGGGCAAGGGGCGGCCGGACCTCGGTCGGCAATTGACGGCGGAAGACTTCGACGGCGTGGCGCAGGTCGAGATCGACGCGGAGACGCTGATGCCGATGCCGCGCACACTGAAACTGTCGTTGCTCCAGCAGCTCTACCAGAGCCAGCTAATCAGCGCGCAGGAGTACCGGAGACGCCTTCCGTTCGCCTTCACTGGGGCCATTGAGACGCCGGACGACACGCAGGACGCGAGAGCGCAGCGGGTGGTCGATGCCATTCGGCAGGGCCAGCCCGTGCCGGAAGTCCGCTGGGTCGATAACGAAGCGATTCATCAGGATGCGCTGGAGCGGGAGATCCTGCTGCAAGACGATCTGCCACCCGAGATCATCGCCGTGGCGATGCAGCGGTGGACGCAGCTCGCTCAACAGGCGCAGATGAAGCAGGGCGGGATGATGCCGCCGATGGGCGCACCAAATGGTGGCCCATCGGCCCCGCCGAACGACCCCGCCCATGTGCTGCCGGGCGGACCGCCGGACCCTGCACCCTTGGACCCGGCCCAAGCGCCCGTGATCGGGCAGAACTCGTCCGTCGCCGCGCAGCCCGTCCAGAGCGACGAGCAGCAAGCGGCCCAGCGGTTCGACGCGATGAGCCACCTGTAGGACTCACTCCTCATAATCCCCATGTCCACGACTCCGATGCCCAGCCCGGCAGCGGCGGCGGCAGCTACGTCTGCCCCCGTCTCTGACGCCCCTGCGGTGGAAGTCGTGTCTTCGGACACGCCCGCCCCGCTCGACCTCAAGTCCATCTCCGACGAGCAACTGGCGGCCCGCTACGCCATCCCGACGAGCGACGCCGAGCCGGAGGTCGTGATCCAGCGCGATCCGGCGCCTGAGAGCCAGCCAGAGGCCGCCGCGGAGGTGCCGGATGGTGAGGACCCACCCGCCGAGCCGGAAGCCGACAAGGAGCCGGCCGCGGAGGCGCCGAAGCCGATCACGCAGTTCGCCCTCTACGACGGCGAAGGGGAGGTGGAAGTCCCGCCCCTCTTTGTCTCGTTCAAGGCGGGCGGCAAGGAATACGAGAAGGTGCCGCTGGACAAGGTCGTCCGCATGGCGCAGTCGGCCCCGCTGGCGGAGCGGTTCCGCGAAGCCGCCGAGAAACTGCCCACCGTCGAGCAGCAGGTCACCGAGACGCAGACGCGCTACGAGCAACTGCGGGCCGAGGCCGAACAGAACAACGCCCTCTACGAACGACTGCTCCAGAACCCGGACCTCTACGTCCAGGCGGTGGAGAAGTACAACGAATTGCAGAGCCCGGAGGCGAGAGCCGTCCGCGCCGAGCAGGAAGCTGCGGCCTTGCGGCAGCAGCAGCAGGACACCAAGCGCCAGTCCGAGACCCAGCAGACCCTCGTCGCCGCGAGTCAGTACGCCGCGACGAAGATCGCCCCGGTCATCGACGGGCTGGCCGAGCAGTACCGCGGTCTCCTCGATCTGGAGGAGCTGACGGACCGCTTCCACACCCTGACCGCGGACCTGCTCGAAGCAGGACCGAACGGCAAGGCGTGGGTGCCCCCGTCCAAGCTCCCCGAAGTCGAACGGCGAGTCCAGACCGACCTGACCGACTGGGCCGCCGCCCGAGCGAATGCTCGCAAGGCCGCTCAGACCTCGCAGGTGAAGCAGGCAGACGCGCAAGTGCAGCGAGCCCAGACGGACGCGCAGATGGCCAAGCGGCAACTGGCCCGCGCCACGGCCCCGGCCCGCACCGCCGTCGCACCTGACGCCCCCCGCGAGAAGCCCATCCGCACCTCACAGGACGCCGTCGAAGCCTCGTTGGAGCGCGTGCGACGGATGGTCCAACAGGGCGGCTAATCCCTCCATCCCGCAGTTAGGAGTTCCCTTCCATGCCGGCACCCACCGTCATCACTGATACCGAAATCAGTGGTGTCCTCAAGAACGTCTACTCGGACATCCGCACCGAGATCTTTCCCAAGTCCACCCCCCTCCTGGCCAACGTCCGCAAGGGCGGCCGGGGTGGAGCCCATAACCTCACCTGGGGCGGCAACGGCGTCTACGGCGACGCGGTCCTGACCCGTCCCGTCGGCCTCAACGCGTCGCAGGCCGGTTATCTGGCCAAGGACGCCGCTGCGACGGAGAAGCAGTTCGTCCTCGGCATCAAACGGCTCTACGTGACGCGCCAGCTCGACGGGCTCGTCATCAAGGGCACCGCGTCGAAGGAAGCCGCGTTCATCTCCATCGCACGCAAGGTGCTGGGCGAGGCCAAGTCGGCCTTCGAGCTCGGCATGCAGGAAGTGCTGCACGGTGACGCCCGCGCCATCAAGGGCATCGTCGCCTCCTCGGCCGACACCACGCACGCCGTGGTGACGAGCCCCTACGGCGTGTCTGGCGCTGGGCAGGGCGGGCTGCTGCTCGACGCGGGGATGCAGATCGCCGTCTACGCGTCGGACCTGACCACGCTCCGCGGCCAGTCGCTCATCTCCTCGGTGAGCAATTCGGGCGACAACTGCTCCATCGTGCTCGCCACGGCGGTCACGGGCCTCACCGGCACGGACGTGATCGTGTCGGCCTCGCCGAACCTCTCGACGGACACCTCGCTCAACGCGAATCCGAACGGGCTGATGAACATCACCAACCGCGGGGGCTCGTATGCCTCGCTCCACTCCCTGTCGCAGAGCACGTATGCGCGCTGGGATGCGGTCAGGATGGTGGCCGGGACGGACACGCCGGACGCGAACCAGCCGACCGAGATGGACATCTACGACCTGATCATGAAGGTCGCCGGCCGGTCGGGCAAGAACGCGCGCAGCACGCCGAAGGAGTTCCTGCTCCTCACCACGCCGGGCATCGAGAAGAAGCTGGCCGAGTCGTTCCTCGGGCAGCGTCGGTTCGACATGTCCTCGCAGATCGAGCTGGAAGGCGGGTTCACCGGCGTCAACATCTGCGGGATCGCCTGCGTCTCCGACGTGTGGTGCCCCCGCGGGACGGTGTACCTCGTCCACCTGCCCAGCCTCCTCTGGGTGGATGCGAAGGACTTCGGGCAGGTGCAGTTCGAGGATTCCGGCGCGTGGCGGTTCATCTCCGGCCGCGACGCGTTCGAGACCTCGTTCGGCGTCTACATGGAGTTCGGCACCGCCAACCGCGCGGCGCACGGTTCCATCACGGGCTACACGGATACCAGCAACTACGGGTTCGTGGTCTAACCCGACCCAGCATGACGCTTGACGCCAGCGGGCGCTCACTTCCGAGCGCCCGTTGTGCGTCGGTCCCCCCAGACTGACGGGAGTACGTACCACATGGCTTTCACGGATTTCTTCCGGCCGAAGGTTGCGCAGCGGAACGGCATTCAGCCGGTGCTGGCCCATACGCAACTGATCGGCACGGGCGGCACGGTTGCCGTCGCGACTTCGACCGTCTCGGTCCACATCCCCGTGGGTCGAGTCAAGGTCTCCATCCTCTCCCTCGCCATCGACGCGCTCGTGGCCGCGGCCGGCTCTGGTGCCATCACGGTGCAGGTCTTCGCCGTCAAGGGCGGCTCGGCCACCGCGATCACCGCGGCGACGAGCCTCAAGAACGATGTCGTCACGGCGGCGGGCAACTTCGCCCTCGCCATCACGTCCACCTACTTCGACGGCGCCGGCAACGCGACGCGCGTGATCGACGGCACGTCGGGCGACTTCATCCGCGTCGATATCGTCGCGGCTGGGACGGTCACGACGCAGCCGCAGTGCATGATCGTCGCCGAGCTCGCGGTCAAGGAGTGACGATGACGAGTCCCGTTCGGGTTCTGGGATTCAACGAGCGGGGCATCCCGCAGGCGCCGGCCGATGTGGTCCGGCGTCTCGCGGCCATCGACCCCAACCTCGCGCTCAAGTGCTATCGCTGGGGCGTGGAGGACCAGTGGACGGTCGTGTGGAAGTGGCTGGACACCGACCCCAGGATGGCGCGCGTGCAGTCGGGGGAGATCGACCCGGCGACCGCGTGTGACATCCTTGCCTATCTCCCGCTGGAGGTCCGGCCGGACGACGTGCCGGCCTACATCCTCCCGATGCTCAAGAGCATGGGCAACGCGGGCTACGACTACGTGGAGACGCTGACGGCCAAGGTGCGGGCCGCGAACGAAGCGACGAAGGAAGGCCACTGGGCGCCGACGCTGGAGCGGGCGCACGAGGCGATCGAGACGAACGCCGGGAAGCTCTTTGCGGACACGCTTGGCACGGTCCCCAAGGTCTACGTCACGAATCCCACCCCCAAGAAGGCGCGCAAGCGCCGCGGTGAGTAGATGAGCGACGCGCAGTGGAGCCGGACCACCTACCGCGATCAGGCGCGGGCGCAAGCCGATGCCCGGAGCGCTGACCGGTGGAGCGACACGGATGTGAACTACGCGCTGGGCCTCGTGCACACGCGCGAGTGGAAACGGTTGCTCAACGCCAACCCGATGCTCCGGTTTGGGGCGCGGAGTGTCGCCCAGGATGCCAGTGGCCAGATCGCCGTCTCGTCGCTCGACTCGGGCTCCGGTGATTCGCAGGAGCGGTTCTACCGCGTGCTGGACGTGGCGCAGGATACCGTCACCTACGACGAGGTGAGTTTCCGCGACGTCCCCACCGCGACCGTGGAACCGGCCGCGAACGTGATGCGGGCGTGGTACCGGATCGGGGACGTGCTGCAATGCCTGCCGTCTGAGTCCGGCGCCACCATGACGGTCTGGGTGAACCACACGCCAACCCCGATCGACCGGCTGGCTGGCGATGATTCGGTGGCCGAGTTCCCGCGCGACTACGAGCTCTTGATCGCCTACGAAGCCGCCGCGTGGCTGCTCATGAAGGGCGGGGCCGAGTCGGACGCTGCGAAGGACTTGCAGCAGATGGCCGAGCAGATCCGGCAGGACATGCTCGCTGACCTCGCACGCCAGAGCATCCAGCCGATGCAGATGCGCTACGGGGATAGGCGATGGGAATGGGGCGGCTAATCGGATGAGTCGCCCGCGTGTGCAGGACAGTCAGGCGAAATTTTCCGGCGGTCTTAACTCTGTCGCGTCCGAGTTCAACGTCGGCCCGACGCAGGTGCGGCGTGCGGAGAACGTGCTGCTCTCGCAGTACGGCGACGCCATCCGGCGGGGCGGGACGCAGCGCATGAGTGCCAGTGCGATCGCCGCGGCTCCGGTCCGTGGGGCCACCTGCTGGCGCACGGCGACGACGCACGAATATCTGGCCGCCTGCAACGGGACGCTCTACTCCGGCGGTACGTACGCGATCCCGATGACGTGGACGAGCAAAGGAGCACTCACGTCCTCGAGCGCGTACCCGTCCTTCCAGGCGTTCCGCGACGGCTCGGGGGAAGTCTGCTACATCGCGGACGGGGCATTGCTGAAATACTCCGCTGGCGCGCTGTCGGCAGTCGGTGGGGGAACGCCCGCGCTGACCGTGCTGGCCGTCTACAACCAGCGGTTGTTCGGCCTCACGGGCACCAACCAGACGCTCTACTACTCCGACCTGAACAACGGCGACACCTGCGGGGTCACGTCCGCCACGTCAGGCAGCGCCGTCGTCCGCACGTTCGGCAACCAGCAGCTCACGGGCCTGCTCACCCTCCGGGGCTCGCTCGCGCTGTTCCACGTCTCCGGGGTCTCGCGGTTCACCGGACTGACGCAGGACGACATCGCGATTGGCGCTGGCACGCAAGGCATCTCGACGGATACGGGAACCATTGCCCCACGGAGTGCCGTGGCGGTGGAAGGGGTCGGGTACTTCCTCTCCGAGAAGGGCGCCTACCGGATCACGGATGCGGGTGTCGAAGCGATTGATACGCCCGAATCTCCTGATCCCACGGCGCCGATCCTGGCCACGCTGGGCGCTTCACTCTTTCCGCAGATCGACGCGGTGCATGACAAGGTGCACCAGACGATCCGGTGGTACCTGCCGGACTTGGGTGTCTACTGCTACCACTACCGGCTCAACGCGTGGAGTGGGCCGTTCACGTCGATCTATGTCGATTCCCCGACGCATACGCTCGTGGACGGCATCGACGCGAGCGGAAACCCGATCGTCCTCTCCGGCCATGCCGATGGGTATCTGCGTCGGGATGATACCACGGGCGCCTCGGGCTATCTGGACGACGTGCTGAGTGATGACTCCGGGGGCAGCGCGTACACGATGGCCGTGACGTGCCGACGGTTCTACACGAACGACCAAGCCTCGGACAAGGGCTGGCGGTGGGCGTGGCTCTTTGCGGACCTCAAGGGCTCCACACAAGCCAGCGTGTCGTGGGCGAGCGAGTCCGGCGCCTCCACGCTGACGCTCAGTCCCAAGGCGGCGCCGGCGGTGTGGGGCTCGTTCACGTGGGGCTCCATGACGTGGGGCTCGACGGGGAACCGGCCGTATGAGATCCCGCTCTCGGGGCGAGGACCGTTTCTCGACTTCACTTATAGCGACTCTGGCGCGACGGGGACGATCCTCTCGCGGCTGGACGTCGAAGCGTTCGACTACGGACGGCGAGGGTAAATGGCGACGGTATCGAGTCATCAGCAAGGGGCCTTCTCCAACCCCCAGAACGGGCAGACGGGCGACGCGGCGGTCGTGCTGGCGAACGACAACGCGCTGCGAGCGACGACGAACGCGCACGACGCCGACGCGACGATCCACATCCAGAGTTCGGTGCTGGCCTCACGCCCAGCGGCCGGGACCGCCGGTCGGCCGTGGATCACGACGGACGGGCTCCGGTTCTACATGGATTCCGGCTCCGCGTGGGGCGAGCTCGCCTACCTGCCGCTGGTCGGTGGCACACTCACCGGACCTCTCACCGGGGGGCTCACGGTCTCGACGGGGGGCGTGACCGTTTCGGCGAGTGGCATTACGGTGACCGGGAACTCGACGATCGCAGGGACACTGGGCAGTCTCACGGGTCTCACGGTCGGTGGCTCTGGGATTACGGTGAGTGCCGGTGGCGTCGCCATCACGGGGAACTCGAATATCACCGGCACGCTGGGCAGTCTGACTGGCCTCACCGTCGGCGGCTCGGGCATCACTGTGTCAGCGGGCGGAATTGCGGTCAACGCGGGCACCACGGCGGTGCAGGCGCTCACGGCGACCACGGGCACGTTTAGCACGAGTACTGGCCTGACGACGGTGGGCCGACTGGAATTTGCTGCCGACGGCGTGAGCCCGCGCTTGCAGTCGTACAGTACCAAGACGTTCTACATCAACGAGCTTGGGAACCCCGTCAACATCGGCGGGGCGGTGACCATCGCGACTGGCGGACTCACCGTGTCCGCGAGCGGCGCGGCCATCACCGGCAACTCAACGGTGACTGGCACGCTCGGTGTGTCGAGCGCCATCACCGTTTCCGCTGGCGGCATCGCCGTAACTGGCAACTCCACCATCACTGGCACGCTCTCTGGACTGACGGGCCTCACCGTCGCCTCGGGGGGCATCACGGTCACGGCGGGGGATGTCACGCTCTCCAGCGGGCAACTGACGACGAGTGGCGTGGTCAAGGCGGCCGTGCAGGGCATGTTCGGCGCGTACAACGGCACCGGCGACGCGGGCTCCATCATCGTGAGCAACGACACGTCCGCGTCAGCCACCGCCGGTGCCGCGAGTCTTCCCGCCGCCCCGGTCGGGTTCTTCCGCTGGCACCTCGGGGCCACCGTGGTCAAGATCCCCTACTACGCCTCGTAAGCCGTGGACCAGATCACGCAGCGCCGGTTCGATACGCTGTGCCGTCGTCACCTGACCCCCGCGGGCAACTACCCCGCCCAGTCGGTGACGCTCGGGGCGACCTCACTCTCCGTCACGTTCGCTAGAGCGGAGCAGGATACCGCTTTCGGAGTGTCGGTCACTCCGTCATGGCTCACCACCGTGGCGGTCCCCACCAAGACGACCACGGGCTGCACGGTCACCTTCGGCACGGCAGCGCCAGCCGGTGCCACCGCGGACGTCCTGACATGGCGCACCGAATCCTGATGTCCCACCGTCCCACCACGGGCGCTCCTTGCGGGCGCCTTTTTCGTTTCCCGGAGGTTTGAGATGGGCTTCCAGTCCCCGTACATGAGCTATGGCTATTCCCCCGCCCCGCCGACCTACGGGATGCCGCCGATGAATCCGGGGGCCTTCCAGCAGGCCCCGCTGGCCAAGATGGGCGGCTCGTCCGTCTTCTCCCCCTCGTCCGCCATGTTCCAGCAGGCGCCCGCCTACGCCCAGTTCAACATGGGCGGCCCGCTGTCGGAGGGCTCGGCCGCGCCGTCGATGGACAAGAGCGTGGACGAGACGCCGTGGTACAAGAACCCGGCGATCCTGAACACGATTGCGGGGGCCGGGTCAGCGATCCTCCAGAACAACCAGGCCGCGGCCCAGCGGCATCAGGAGCAGCAGCGGATCGACCTCCAGCGGCAGGCGTATGAGGACCAGCACAAGCGGGCGCAAGCCACCTCGGAAGCCCTCAACCCGATCATCGCTCGCCTGCTCGGGCAGATGATGCCCCCGCAGAAGGCGCAGGGCTGACGACATGGCCTACCAGTCCTTCGGCTCCCCGAGCCAGTCGTCCACGGGCCAGCCGAATCGGCGGTCTCGCAGCCTCCCGCCCGGCGTCCCCGGCGGCCCGACGGAGCCCGCCTATTCCCCGCCGGACGCGAACGGGCAGGGCCACGCGATCCCGAGCCCGCAGCCGCGGCCCACGTTCGCCCAGCTCCAGCAGTCGGGCCAAGCCCGTCCCGCGCCTCCGGCTCCCCCGCCGGCCCCCCAGTTCCAGCCGCAGCAGTCGGCGGTCGATCCGGCGCTGCAACAGCGGGTGCAGGGTCAGTTGCAGTCACCGAACCCCTACGGCTCGGACGCGGTGCAGCGCAGCTACAACCTGCTGTCGCAGAACATCGACGACCAGTACAAGCTGAAAGAGCGAGCCACCAACGAGGAGATGGCCCGTCGTGGGCTCTACGACTCCACCAAGGCGGTCGGGGCGCTGTCGGACCTGAACATCGGCCAGCGGGACGCGAAGACGCAGCTTGCCCAGCAGTTGCTCGACGCGCAGGCGCAGTCGGAAGGGACCTACCAGAACGCCGCGATCCAGAACGCGCTCGGCTACACGGGCCAGCAGAACTCACAGTCGGTCGCGAACTATCTGGCGCAGCTCCAGGGCTCCGGCCAGCAGTTCAGCCAAGGGCTCCAAGGGGCGCAGTTCTCGGAGCAGCAGCGGCAGAGCGATCTGGCCAACGCGCTCGGTCAGGGGCAACTGGCCCTCGGCCAAGGCAACCTCGACCTCGCCCGGCTCGGCCAGCAGCAGAATTACGGCCTCGCGCAGCAGCAGTTCGGGTTGGCAAGCCAAGGCCAGCAGCAGCAGTACGGACTGGCGCAGCAGCAGCAGCAACTCGCGCAGCAGTTGGGGCTCGGCAACCTCGGGCTCCAGCAGCAGCAGGTGGCGAACCAGCAGAACCAGTTCGGGCAGTCGTTCGGCCTCCAGCAGCAGATCGCCGATCAGGCGAAGCAGTTCCAGACCTACCAGCAGATCCTCCAGGCGCTTGGGCTGGCCGGTCAGCTTGGCGTGGACGGTGGGGATGCCTCGGGCGTGAACGCCTTCCTGCAAGTGCTGGCGGGCCAGAACGGGGGAACGAGCGCCCCACCCGCGCAGGGCGCGGACACGACGCCGGGCACGCCGGTGCCGGCGCAGTGGCCGATGTGGGCCAAGATCCTCGGCTATCCGGTGCTCTCGCACCTGGGAGGCAACAACAATGGGAATTGACCTCGCCACCCTCCTCGCCGGACTCACGGGCGGGGCCTCCGGGCTTGGGCAGGCCGTCGTGCAGGAGGACGCCAAGAAGCGGCAGCAGGCGCTGGACGCCGAGCAGACGAAACTCCACGACGCGCAGCTCGCGAACTTGGCCGACGAGCAGCAGGGCCGCGACCTCGCCCGCTACCAACAGGGGTTCCGCACGGGCACCGCGCCGGATGCCTCGGGCATCCTCGCCGGAATGAACGTTGGGGCGAGCCTGACGCCCAGTGTCGGGGCGGCGCCGAGTGCCGCCGTGCTGGCGATGAAAGATGCCGCCAGTGATCCCCGGTTCTCGCCGGATCGCTTCCAGCAGGTGAACCCGAGTACCTACGTGGACCGGACGCAGACGCCGGAGGCGGTGCAGTCCCGCATGCTGCTGCTGAAGGAAGCGATGACACCTCGTCCGCCGGTCATGGGCTCACCGGAGTGGGAAACCGCGAAGGTCAAGGAAGCGAAGATCAACGCGCAGTACGGCTACCATCCGCCCGTGCAGCCCTCGTTCACGCCGGTCACGGTGCAGTCGTCGTCGGATGAGCCGCCCGTCATCAAACCGTTCAACACGAAGACGGGAGAGGTCGGCCCGTCCATCGGTGGCGCGAAGCAGGCGACGAAGATCGAGAGCGCGACCAATACGGCGGCAAAGGCGCGGCTGGAAGCCGCCGTGTCGGAGATGAACAACGCGCACAAGGGGATGGAGGACTACGAGAACAAGCTCCGGAACGGCACGGCGAACATCAACGGATTGCAGCAGTTCGCGTCTCGCGTGGCGAATTCGTTCACGCATGACGACCCGCTGTCGATGACGATCCAGAGCACGGCGCTGGCGACGCTCAACCGGACGAACCCGGAACTCGCCCGCTACATCCGCCGGGCACTCTCGTTCGCGGAAGGCGAGTCCATGATCTCGCAGCGTCCGTCTGACTTCCGCACGAAGATGTCCGCGTTCCTCTCGGCGGCAGCGAGTGGCGCGACGCCAGAGATGATCCACGACATCGAATCCCGCCGTACCTCGATCCTGAATCCCCTCAATCGCACGGTGCAGCCCGGCCCTACACAGGCTGCCGCACATGGGCAACCGAGCGGGAACGTGGATCTCCGCACCCAGCCGACGCACGCGCAGCAGTTGTGGGACGCCGCCGTGGCGAAGTATGGGGAAGCCAAGGTACTCCAGGAATACGGCCCGAGGCCCAACGAATGACGCCGCCGATTCGTCCCGAAGTGGACCCGCTCGACGCACTCAAGGCATTGAAGCGTCAGGCGAACCCCGACGAGAACGATCCGCTCGCGCAGCTCAAGGCGCTCAAGGGTCCGCAGCAGCACGACTACCACGCGGAGTACGCGTCCGGTGCGCTCAAGCAGCGTATGGATGCCGCCAACGCCCGCGACGCGGCGAATCTGGCCGACGAACAGGCGTCCGGCGAAGCCGTGGGTCCGGTCGCCGCGTTCGGACATTCCCTCGCCGCTACCGGCGCAAACATCGCGCAGGGCATCCCCGGTATGGAAGCCGTCCAAGCTGGTGCACGCTCCCTCGTGCGTGGAGAACCGTACCGCGAGTCATTGCAGGACATCCGAAGCGCGACGGGGAAGATTCCCGGCAAACTGGCCGTGGCGGAACGGGTCGCCGGTGCGGTGCCACTCGCCACGTTCCTGCCGGGGAGTCCGGTCGCGGGCGGCGCGATCATCGGGGCTGCCGAAGGGGCGCTGTCAGCCGATCCGGATCAGTCCATCGGCCAGCGTGCAGGAAAGGCCGTCACGGGTGGCGTGATCGGTGGCGCGCTCGGGAAGGCCGGCGAGGTCGCGGTGAACGGCGTCCGGGCCATGGTGACGAAGGGCGCCGCCAAGAACCTCGTGGCGCGTCAGGCCGCCCGTGCGGCGAGCGCGAAGGTGAAGTACGCGAAGGCATTGCAGGAAGGCCGGAACGCCGAAGCCACGGATGCGGTGAAGGAATTTCTGCACGATACGGGCATCGAGGAGATCGTGGACGAGTTGAAGCAGACGCGCCCCTTCCAGACCGTCGCGCACGACGGGCCGGAAATGCTGGATGCCGTCTACAAGGTGCTCTCGGATCGCTCCGCGTCCTTGAAGCGCGGGCTGGATGCGGTCACACCGAATCGTCCCAACATCGGGCGGTTCCGGTTGCAGGACACGAAGGCCGCACAGGGCCAGTTGCTCGACGCGATGACTGGCTCACCAGCAGCGCCCGGTCCGATGCCGAGTTACGGCGCGGCGGTCGAGGACTACGCCAAGCGGTCCGGCGACATCGAAGGCGTGCAGCGTGGGTACGAAGCCCTGCGGCTCCGACTCCGTGACCAACTCCCGACCTCCAAGAACCTGCTCCGGAAATCACCGGAAGCGTTGCAGGAGTGGGCGAAGGGGGCGAGCGAGTCGCAGCGCCGCGCAGCGGCACAAGGTGCACTGGGGGCGGTCAAGGCGGAAGCATCGGCGAAACCGATCCGGTCACTGCTCGGTGTCAGGCCCGCGATGAAGCTCGGGTCGGTGCTCCGTGACGCACAAGATCCCACGCAGGAAGCTATCGACCGCTTCCTGAACGTGATCTTGCTTGGCGCCAACGCTGCACGTCAGCCATGACGCCACGCACACCGTCCGCGATCCACATGAGCGGGAAGAACACCGTGCCGAACGCCAGCCCGAAGATCGCGTACAGCGCGAGCGCGACGACGCCAAGGCACGCCAGGACGAGCGCGACCGCGAACAGATAGAACAGCACGTCTGCCATGTAACAAACGCTACGGGTCCAGCCTCCCTCCCGCTAGGCCCCGCGCCCCGCTTTGCCCCTCCTCCACGCGGCCCGCCTCCGTCCGAGCGCGGGCCGTGGTCGTTCCCCCTCCCTCCCTGAGACTCGGACTGATGGACGCGCTCCTCCCCTATATCGCCGGTGGGTTGCTGACCGGCATCATCGCGTTGGTCGGCCTGACGCTGAACCAACGCTCGCAGCTCGTCCGCATCGAGACCGTCCTGACGGGTGCCGATGGGACGAACGGGCTCAATGGCGAAGTGAAGACGCTTCGCAAGCGGACCCACGACCTCGCCAACGGCCAGCACTCGATCAACGGCAAGCTGCAAGCGCACGAGTTCCGGCTGGACGCGCTGGAAGGTGGCCGATGAGCCGCGCCTCGCAAATCTCCCTGATCGGCTTCGGCGTCGTCGTGTCCGCCTTTGGTGCGGCGCTCCTCTGGCGGGCCACGGCGGTGCATCCCGTGGACGTCACGCTCGTGCGGGTGAGTGCGGGGATCTTCGGGGTGGGGCTGCTGCTGATCGCCCCCGGCGCGCTGGCGGCGGGCGTGAAGCGGGTGGGGAGTGCGGCGGCAGACGCGTGGCGGGCCAAGAGCGCGGGGAAGCCGTGAACGCGAACGCGCTCCGCGAAGATCGGCTCGGGCTGATGATCCACTACTCGGCCGGCGACTTCGCGGGCACGGTGGCGTGGTGCCGCGACCCCGCCTCCAAGGTGAGCTACAACGCGGTGATTGCCCCCGATGGGGCCGTGGTGGTCATCGTCCCCTACACGCTCCGCGCATGGCACGCGGGCGTCTGCAAGTCTTCCGACGCCCGGCTCCCCTACCACGACGCGAACAGCGCCTTTGAGGGGATCGCCCTCTCGGGTGGCCCCGACTTCGGCCCGCCGACGGCGCACCAGCGGAAAGCGCTCGCGATGCTGATGCAGGAGCGGTTCTACGCGCGGAAGTGGAGCCCGGCCGAGACGTGGCGGATCGTGTCGCACGCGTCAGAGGCGTGGCCGCGCGGACGGAAGGAAGACCCGGAAGGTCCGCACCACGACTGGCTCCTGATGGCTGACGTGCGCCGCTCACTCACGGAGACGCCATGACGCAATGGGACACGCTCAGCGACGACGAACGCGCCGAACGACTGGAGCGGTCGTGGCGTCGCCTCCACGCCGAAGTCGAACGCATCCGCGCTGAAGACAGCGCCGATCCTTCCATCGCACCCGAGGTGCCATGTTTGCCGGACGACCGACTTTCCTGCGGGCCTTCGTGCGGCCTCTCAGTCTCGCCCTCGTCGGATGCCTCGCTGTGGGCTACTGCGCTGGGTGGTCTCCCAGCCAGCCATACGCGGACCCCTACGCGGACGCCCTTATTCGCGCGCATACTCGCGCTGCCACGGCGCTGCGCCACCGCAGCGATTCACTGGCTGCTCTGGCCACCCGTGCGGAGACGGTCTACGCCGCCACACGACGCAGCGCCTCCGCACGCGTAGCCGAAGTCCCGGCGCTTGGTATCGCCGGTGATACCATCGTCCTGACCGAAGGGCGGTTCCCGGTCGCGCGGCCCGTGGTGGCGCTCGTGGTCGCCATGTCACGGGCGTTGGTCGCGCAAGATTCGGCCCTCCGCGTCGCGGATCGGCTGATTGCCGTGCAGCGGGACCAGCACCAGACGGACCTCGCCCGGATCGCGGAATCCGACTCCACTGTAACCGCGTTACAGGCGCTGATCCCGAAGCCGCCCGGAAAGATTCGGCGGGTTTTCTTGCAATTGAAAGCCCCGGCCCTGTTCCTCGCCGGGGTCGTGATCGGCGCCAAGGCGGTGCGCTGATGTTCTTGGCCGAGAAAGCGATCACGACGAACAGCGCGGGCGTCTTCCGCCTCTACCTCATAGGGGATCTCCACGCCGACCGGAAGGCGTTTCAGGACGAGCGCTTCAAGCGGTGGCGCGCGGCGATCATCAAGGACGAGCACGCGGTCGCCGTCTTCATGGGCGATGCCTTTGAGGGACGGACGCCCGGTCAGAAGCACTTCAACCTGGGGACGCTCCGCAAGGAGTACGTGCTCAACATGGAGCGGTACGTGGACTTCTGTATCCAGAAGGGCGTCTCGCTCCTCAAGCCGATCACCGACGCGGGCCGGCCGCTGTTCCTGATTCGTGGGAATCACGACTCCTATCAGGAATGGAGCGGGTTCTCCGGCGCGCTCGCTCGACAAGCCGGAGCCACCTACCTCGACGGGGCGGGCCTCATTCGCATCCGGTCAGGCCGTGGTCAGGGGGCGTGCTACACGACGACCATCTACGCGACGCACGGATGGGGGGGAGGGAGGACGCCCGGCCCCAAGCTCAACTCCCTGATGAGTCTTCGGGGCGTCTGTGACGCGGACATCTACTGCGCCGCGCATGTGCACGACCAGATGGCGCGCGTCGTCCCGATCCCCACCGTGCCCGCGAAGGGTGCGCTCCGGCTGGAGACGCGGGACGTGGCGTACCTCCGAGCCGCTGCGTTTCTCCGGCAGGGCGTGGCGAACGAAGGGGGCTACGATCAGGACCACGCGTATCCGGCGAGCGACAACGGGCTCGTCGTGCTGGAGGTGAACCCGCAGCACCGCCGGATGCGCCGCGTGGAGGCGCCCTTCTGAGGTGCGCCACTGCTGTATGTGCGCATGTCACGCGGAGCACCGCGGCGACCAGCGGGAGTGCAATCAGGCGGGGCACTACATGGAGGCGTACCACCACGCCCAAGCCGCGGCGATGGCGGAATACAAGAACCTGGGCGTCCCCGTGACGGACGTGCTCGAAGCCGCGATTGCGTGCCCCTTCTGTATCGACGCGCACTGCCCCGCGCTTTCCAGCAAGCAGCCGCGTGGCCCCCGGATCATCCGCGTGCATCCGCCGTTCAACCCGAATAGCGACTCGCAACAAGTCAAACGCGACGAAGGCGAGGGAGCCGAGTAATGCCACGACGCAAGAAGGACTCGCTGCTCACGGGCAAGAAGGCGACGGTCTATCTGGAGCGGAACGGGCTCACGATCCGCGTGGACGACGTGCCCGCGGAAACCGCAGGACTGGTCGCCGCCGACATGCTGGAGGCCGTCCGGCTCCTCACGAAGCAATACCCCGAGCTGATCGCGGAACTGCAACCCGTCGCCGGGTACGCGCCGCTGGACACGGCGGAAGATGAATGGGCGGAGGAAGGACGGCGGCGCACGGGATTCCGTGCCTAGCATCAACCAGGTGAGGTGGAGTATGGGCTCGGCAATGGCGGTGATGGCGCTGGCCATCCTGTTCGCACAGTCAATGGTCCCGGTCGCGCACACCCACCCCCGCTTCGTCGTCTGGGACGACTACATCCGCGACAAGCTGGCCCACGATTGGGACGCGCACGAGACGGACGGGATCGCGCTGGAGCGGGCGTACTGCGTCCGGTGGCAGATGGACATCTTCGCCGGGGAGTGGGCCTACCGCATCACCCAAATCGAGGCGCCGGATACCGTGCGGTTCGCCACCCCGAGCTCCGTCTCATTCACCTGTCGGCCCGGCGTCAACGTGGCCACGGTGCATGTGCATCCCTTTTCCACCTGCCTCTCCGGGACGGACTGTGTCAGAGGGGGTCCATATGGTGGCCAGTGCTTCCCCTCGGATCAGGACCGCGAGTTCATCAAGTGGCGGGGCGACCCGTTCGGCGTGGTGCAGTGCGCCCGAGATGGCTTAGTCCCCTACTGGCCCGCGGGGGAGTGAGAGGAATACGCGACCACGATTGTTGACAACTGTTGGGAAGTGGGGCCATAAACTTGCTGCGAAACACGAATGGCGACCAAGCACAGGGGGCGATAGAATGGTCCACCCTAGAATAAACACCGAAGGGTCGCCCCGATGTTTTACTTTCCTCGCTCAGGACCGCGCCGCGACTCGGAGTGGCGCGATAGCACCGACCCTAGCCTCACCACCATGAAGCGCTCGGGAGCATCGAAGGCGGCCAGCAGTGAGCGAGTCCGGGTACTGCCGGGCATGGCCGCCGATACGTACCTCGTGACCGGCTACAAACTCGACGGGACGCCGCTCTGCCGGATGGAGATCCCGCGCCGCTGGCTGACCGAACAGTGGATCGCGTGGATGGAATCGCGTATCGCTCAAGAGGAAGGCGTGACGCCCGTCGCTCCCCTGAAACTGCTAGGCTGATCGTTTTCCACCGTTCTTCTTGGTCGCCTTCTTTCGGGCGGCCTTTTTGTTGTCCGCAGCGACCTCGCGCGCATCCGTCTCAGCGAAATCGTAGGTAAACGGGGAGACAAGGGCCTCGCGGAACCGCCTCGGGTCGCCCTCAAGCGCCTGGATGATCGCCGCCGCCACGCGCGGCTCCTTCGGGACCGTGCCCTTGTACCACGCGCCGACGGCGACGTGGCTGTACGGCGTTTTCGAGCCGAGGAGTTCAGCCACGCGAGCGGCGAGTTCATCGGCGGAAATCTTTCGCCCGTGGCGCTCCTGCCACCGATGCCGCGCCTCGCGCAGCTCCTTCCCCCACGCCTCGTTCGTCGCCACGCCGATTTATGACAAAATTGTAATGAAAGTCGCGCTTGCGTTCTGAAAGCTCCACTTACATTTTGTAAGCGTCCCAAGGCTACCAGAACTTACAAACCGCAAGTGACCGGAGACGATGCCCAATAACCGCAGCGAGCGCAAGGCGTCTGAGCCGTCCACCGTCGTGGAAGTCTCGGCGCAACAGGCCCGCGACAACCTCGCGGAGATGCTGAACCGTGCGGAGTACGGCGGCGAGCGCATCAGGATCGTGCGGCACGGAAAGGCAGTTGCTGCCCTGATCGGCCTTGCCGACTTCGCGCGACTGAACGAGGCCGCATGAGCAAGCGCACGGGAGCCAATGCCGGTCACCAACTCCGGCGCGAGGATGTGAGCGCACAGGACGAACGGCGTTTCTGGCGGATGGTAGAGATGACGGATGGGTGCTGGTACTGGCGCGGGGCTGAGCTGGGCGAGTACGGCACGTTTCAACTCCGCGCCGCCCGCCGTCACGAGCGCGCCCATAAGGTCTCTGCTGCTCTCGCCTACGGCGAAGTGCCCAAGGGCGCGGTGGTCATGCACAGTTGCGACGAGCCGTCGTGCGTGCGCCCCGCACACCTCTCGGTCGGAACGCAGAAGGAGAACGTGTTGGACTGCATCAAGAAGCAGCGTCACCGGAAGCAGCGCGCCGCGTAACAGCGGCGAGTAGTTGGTGGGCCAGTAGGCATTTCCATGTAGGCCAATCTCAACCACGGGTGCAGCCGTGCAAACCACACAGGAACGCAGCCGAACGGCGAGCGAAGAGCTCGCGGATGAACGCACCAAGTCGTTGTTGAACGCCCGTGACGCGATCCCTCCTGCGGCCAACGGGCTGACCCGGCGAGCCAGTTCCGCGCGGGTCGTCTACCTCCGCAACCAAATCGGCGCGCACAAGATGCAGCCCATCCACACCCTCCTCGCCATCATCGAGGACGACTTCGCCTCCGGCGTCCCGCTCTCCGAGCATGTCGCCTGGATCGACCAGTTGCGGGCGGACGTCGAGGTCATGGCGATCCGTGCCCACGCGAAGCGCCACGAGCAGCCCACGCCGCTCGTGCTCGTGCGCGAGGTGATGAAGGAGACGACGTGCGAGAGCCGAGCGAATCCGGCGCAGGAGCGCGTCTTGGTCGAGCCCACCAACCTCGCCGCGCTGGAGTCCTTCGCACAGAAGGGGACGCAGCATCACGCGCAGTTGGGGACGGTGCTTCGGCTCGTCCGCCAGCAGATCGCGCTCGTGAAGGGCGACGCCCAGCGCCGCATCTACGGGGCGGGGAGGGCGTCGTGAGCGAATACCGCTGCAATACCGAAGGTTGCTCCATCGGGGACTGCGACAACTGTCTCGCTGTCGCTGAACTGCGCGCCGCGCTGGAGGTCGAAACGCGCGACGCAAAGCGGTATCGGGCGCTCCACCCGTATTTGCGTGGCTGCATGGGCTACGATGAGCGCGGGCACGTTCTCATCCTCGGGCCGCGCAGTATCCCGACCGGCGTGCAGGATTCCGGCTGGACGGGTGAACTGATCGACGCGGCAGCAGACTACGCGGTCGCGGTGAAAGAGGGTGACGCCGCATTCGTCGCCGCTGCGCTAGAAACTAGCGCACAGACTGCATCCACTCCGGTACACAACCACGGGCCGTCCGAAGGACCGGGGCTGGCCTGCCGCGAGCGCATGATCGGCGGGCGCCTCGTCGGGGACTGTCTCGCCGCCGTCCGTTCCCCTCGCACGGAGGCCGTCCAATGATCGCCCCCATGCGAGACGGGCTGGCCCGTGCCGTAGCACAGACACAGCCCGACGGTGGGGACGCCGTGCAGGGCATCGCCGCACCGTGGACGGAAGATAGTCAATTGGACCGCCTCCGCGAAGTGGACGGGAACGCCACGCGGGGGGACCACGAGTGTGCCGACTTCGGCTGTCGGGACTATTGGGCGCTGGCCCCCGAGGACGTCCCGGCCCTGCTGTACGGAGGCGAGCCTCGGTGGACGGTCCTCTCGCTCTGCCTCCACTGCATGGGGGCGATGAGTCAGGCGGGGTGGCTCTTTCAGGCGACCACGCGAATCAACGACGCCTACGTCGTGGCCGAGATCATCGGGGGCGTGGGAGGCCAGCGATGAGCGACGAACGCTGCATCTACCCTGCGCCCGCCGACGCAACGCCGACGAATGGGCATTACAGCCCCGTGTGGGGATCGCCCGCGAACTTCCATCTGCACCGAGCAGAGAACGTCTCGCCGTGGGCAGAGTGCCGTGCGTGCGGTGTCCAGCGGCGATTCCACGGCGAGAAGGGTCGCGCGGAAATGAATCACTGGTTCGTGCCGCCCCGGAGGTCCACATGAGCCGCTTCCGCCGCATGAGTCCCGACGAAGTGGACGACTGGTACGAGCTGGAGCAGGACCGCGAGTGGGACCGGCAGGACCGGCTCCTCGAAGCCCAGCACGACGCCGACACGCTGGCCCATGTGGCGCGGGTGTCCGGGGCCGGGAAGGATGGACTAGAGGAGGTGGTGAGCCATGAGGATTGAGGAACGCGACCTGATCGAGCGCGGCCCGACGGCGGACGAACTGGCCGAGGAAATCCGCCTGTACGAGCTGTGGCAGCAGAAGCAGGAGGAAGACGCGGAGATGCACCGGCACACCGTGCGCTGGCGTTTCCGCTACCTGTCCACGTCTGACGAACCGAAGGTGGCCTAATGGACGAAATCGCAGATATCACGATGGGCTGTTTCGCCGTGCTGTTCGTGCTCGGGGTCGCGCTGCTGCTGACGTGGCTCGTTGCCGATTCGGTGCAGAGTTACCGCGCCTTCGATGCGATTGCCGCGTGCCAGACGCAGCGCATGGAGCCGGTGCGTCGCAACCTCTCCACGAAGGTTGTGTGCGTGCCGATCAACACGCGGCAGGACACGACGACGGTCAACGTCAACACGAGGGCGGACCGGTGATCTACTTCTTCTTCTGGCTGCTGTGCGTGTGCCTCGCGTTCGCGGCGGGCTATCGCGTCGGCTTCAATGACGCCGAATACGTGCAGCGCACCTTCGCTGGTTTCGATCGCGCCGTGCTCAGTCTCCGTGCGCGGGGGTTCCGTCGATGACCCGCCCCTTCGACTACGTGGCGTGGGCGGATCGGGTGAACGAGGAGGCTCACACGCGCTCCATCTTCCCGCCCGCCTACCCGAGCCAGACCGCGCTCCGGCTCTACGAGGCCCATGAGCGGGAGATCGCGGCGAGCAAGGCCGCGCTCTGTTCCGCCCCGCGGTGCCCGTGGTGCGGCGTGCTGACGAACGGGGAACCCCATTGCCGGGAGCGACTGCCATGACGGTGCCACGGATGGACGGGGAGCGCGAGAGTGCGGACGCGCTCTGGATTCAGATCAAGGTGAAGCTCGCCATGCGGCGCATGTACGAGGCCGAAGTCTCGCGGCTCAATTCGGAGATCATGGCCCTCAACGAACACGCGGGACGGACGATATGAGCGACCAGACGACGCAGGACACGATGACCGCCGAGCAGCGGGCGGCGTGGCACGAGCTCCAGCGCGGGGATCTCCGGGCCATTCAACGGCGGCTCATCCGCCTGGGACTGGACGTCACGATCCCGAAGTCCACGACGATCCGCGGCAGCACGAACACCGATACCGAGTAGCACCTACCTCTACGAGAGACCTACGATGACTACGACCGAACCACTGTGCCCGAAGTGTCAGGGACCGATGTGGGACAACCGCGAGACGAAGAAGAACCCGAAGGCGCCGGACTACAAGTGCCGTGACAAGGCGTGCGACGGCGTGATCTGGCCCCCGAAGGGCAACGCGGCCCCGCGTGCTGCGGCTCCGGCTCCGGTGAAGGCCGCGTACAGCAGCGGCCCGCACATCCCGGCCATCGACGACGAGCACCCCGCGCTCCCGCACGAGAAGTTGGACACGATTTTCGCCACCTACCACATCTGCTTCCGACAGGCCCACAAGGAAGCGAGCGAGGTATTCGGGAAGGATGTTGCGGACGGCACTGTGGCCGCGATGAGCGCCACGCTCCTGATCGCCGCGCAGAAGGCGGGGGTGTGCTGATGAGCTACGTGACGAAGGACGGCGAGTGCATTCAATGGGACGAGAACGACCCCGCCTCCTTGGAGTCCTGGTTCGGCAACTACGGACACGCCGAGCACTTCCGCAAGGTGGTGCTCGCGTCGTGCCGTGAAGCCGAACGCGCCAAGGCCGTCGCCGCCGAAGCCAAGGTAACGGAGGCGAGACTGGACGACCTCGCCCGGACGTCAGACGCCTACGTGGAGTACCTGATCACCACACTCCGTGGCCGGGCACTCCGTGAGCGCAACGTGCTCGCCTCGGCGGGCTACTGAGGGAGACCGAGCGATGACAGAGCAGAGCGTTTTGGGGAAAACCGGGAACGATCAACAGCAAGAACCGGAGCCCTTTCGGGAGGCCATGTTGCGCCCCACTGAAGCACTCGTGCGGCAAGCACAGGCAGAACTGTCCCGCCTCTGCGCCGGGCGTCACGGCATGACGGAGAGCGGGCTGGCCGGGAAGGACTGGACGATGAGTGTGCCGGTGAACGGGCGCGACAGCGACGTAATCTTCGCCTCGGTCATCGAACGATGCGCGCAACTGGATGTCACGCTCACGGAATCCCGCGCATGGCTCGCCAACGCGGACGACCAACTGAGTACGGTGCAGCGCGTCGCGGACGAACACCTGCGCGGCAAGATCAAGGGCGCCAAACGCGACGCGACGATCACGCTCCCGCTGACCGACCTCCTACTCATCACCTGCGCGGCGGCATCGGCACAACAGGATGTCCGCGCAGCCGTGTCACCGCCGCTCCCGCTCAATGGCGAGGAGCAGATGGCTGCCGAGTTGAGCACACTGGAAGCGTCGGCGTTCGCCATCCTGCAACAGCGTGCCGAAGAATGTTGCGCGCCCACCGACGCGGAGGCCACCCCGTGACGGACACCCCCCGCATCGAGCCGCGCCCGCACTGGTTCGACAACGACGTGCTGACCGCGGACGAGATGCGCGAAGCCCTGCGGCTCTCCGAGCGCCAGTGGTCCCGTGTCGCGCCGACGCTCCCCGTCTCCTATCACCTGGGCAAGCAGACGCCCCGCTACGTGTACGGCGAAGTGGTCGCCGTCCTCAAGCGCACCGGAGCCGCGGCATGACGCGCCCCACGAAGCGGTATAAGTCCAGCGCGGGGAAGGGGGGCTCCTACATGCTGGACCGGCGCACCCCGTTCGGTCGGCTCCGCATGGCCTCCGGCCTCACCAACGCCGCGCAGTTCCGCGTGCTGAACGACGGGATCACGGCGCTGCTCACGACGCCGGATGGACAGGCGGTGGTCAAGGCGCTCATCGCCGGGACGCTCAAGCCGTTCGCTGTCTTTCAGGCCATTCGGTCCAACGACATCGCATCCCTCGCCGTCGGTCCCACCGGACGGCCCTTGCTCGCTGCCGTGCGGCAGTGGCGGGAGGACGAGCGGGGGTCGGTCGCCAGGCGGACGTATGAGGTGCGGGGCGAGCTCGTGACGCACCTCGCGCGCATCGTGAATGAAGGGACGCCGATTGCGGCCCTGCCGGACACGCTCCGCACGCTCAAGAAGTCGCTGCCCGCCCGGTCGTTCAACCTCGATCTGGCCTATGCGTCGGCCTTTGCCCGCGACGTGTTCGGGAAGCGGAGCACGCTCTACCTGGACGTGCGGGACATCGAGCCCAAGAAGGTGACGACGCAGCCCGAGCGCCGCCCGCTGACGCCGGACGACGTGCTGACCTTGGCCGCGACGTTCGACCGGATCTGGAAGGGCCGTCACGGCTCACGGGGTGACGAGGTGCTGGCGATGGTGCTGACCGGCATGGGGCCGACCGAGTATTGGGGCCAGTGGTCGGTGCGCCCTACCCACGTCCACATCGACGGGACGAAGCGGGCCGGGCGGGTCAGGGACGTGCCGAAGCTCTTTCCCTCAGTCCTCTACGACCGGGAGACGTTGCCGCGTCCCACGATCACGCCGACCTCATTCGCCCGCGCGTTGACGATTGCGCGGGTGGCGACGGGGATCGACTGCACGCCATACGACCTGCGGCGCACGTTCGGCAACTGGCTGGAACAGGCGGGCGTGCTCCGGTCGCGGCGGAAGCAGTACCTCGGACACGCGGTGGGGGACGTGACGGAGCGGTACGAGCGGCACGACGTGACCCGCTTTCTGCTTCAGGACGCCGAGACGGTCAAGGCCTGGCTCGCCGCCAACGTCCGCCAACAGAAAACGGCCCCGAAACCGGAGCCGTCCCCAAGTATCTCCCCAAGTGACGCCTTCGCAGACCGTGAAGTACCGCTGAACACTCCAGCCGACTTCCATAGGTGAAATGATGCGAGCTCCCCAGGTAGGACTTGAACCTACGACCCTCCGATTAACAGTCGGAGCCGGTGCCTCATCGGAGGCGCGGTCAGAGTGTGCGCCCCCGCCAACGGGCGCCACCGTCCGCCCCGGAACGCCAACACCTCCCCAAGTAGCTCCCCAAGTGGGTCGGCTCTCGGCGGTGTCGGGCACGGAGACGCTGCGCTGGGCGGGGTGCCGATGAGCCGCGCACCGGAGTTTCCGAAGCTCCCTTCGCTCGGCGGCTGGAACTACCGCGTGGTGCAGTCCGAGAAGGGCGGCGAGCTGGCGTTCGACGTGTGCGAAGTCTACTACACGACGGACGGGACGCCGGTGTTGTGGAGCGATGCCGTCGCCCCGCACGGCGAGACGCTGGAGGGGTTGCGCGCTGACCTCGCCCACTTCGCGCAAGCGTTGGAGCGCCCCGTCGTTGCGGAAGCCGAACTAAAGCGGCTGGCTGGGGAGGCGGAACGATGAGCGCGCCCCGGTATTCCGACGCCGTGCTGGAGGCGCTGGCCCGGTGGGACCGCACGCGTCGGCTGTGCAACGATGGCCGCCTGTCGTGGGAGTCCGTCGCGGAAGCGGAGCAGGGGTTGGCGTCGGCGCTGGATGACTTCTACGCCCACGCAAGCCCGCTGATCGGCGACCCCACGCGGGACGCGTTCCGGGAGTCGGCCATGCGAGCGGCGGAAGACGAGGCGCTGGAGGCCCACCGGCAGGCCATGCCCCACCGTTTCGGCGGGGTGCTCTAATGCGCCGCTTCTGGACGCCGGAGGAGGACGCGTGGCTCGTCGCGCTCTACCCGGACACCAAGACGAGTGACATCGCGTTCGCGCTGGATCGCTCCGAGCGGTCGGTCTATCAGCGCGCCGACCTGTTCGGGCTGCACAAGACGGCCGACTACCTCGCCAGCCCTGACGCGTGCCGGCTGCGCCGCGGGGACAACATCGGCGTGGCGACACGGTTCACGAAAGGACAGACGCCCGCGAACAAGGGACTGCGCCGACCGGGTTGGGCGCCGGGGCGCATGGCGGACACGCAGTTCAAGCCCGGCGTTCGGCAGGGTATTGCCCAAAAGCTCTGGAGGCCCATCGGCACGGAGCGGGTGAGCAGGGACGGCTACCTCGAGCGAAAGATCCATAGCGATCTCCCGCCCAAGGGCGCCAGCCGAGCAGAGTCGGCGCGGATCATCAACCGTCGCTGGCGGGCCGTGCATCTCCTGGTGTGGGAAGCCGCGCACGGTCCCGTCCCGCCGGGCCACGCCGTCGTGTTCAAGAACGGCGACCTGCGGGATATCCGGCTCGACAACCTTGCGCTCATCACCCGTGCGGACCTCATGCGCCGCAACTCAGTGCACAACCTCCCCGCGCCGCTGCCCCAACTGGTGCAGCTCATCGGCGCGGTCAATCGGAAGATCAACCGGAGAACGCGTCATGGCGAAGAACAAGATCGAGGACCTCAGGAACCATCTCTTTGCGACACTGGAAGGGCTGGCGGACACGGAGAACCCAATGCCGCTGGACCGGGCGAAGGCCATCGCGGACGTCGCGCGGGTCGTGGTGGAATCCGCGAAGGCGGAAGTGGCGTTCATGGAGGCGACCGGGCACCGGACAGGCACGGGATTCATCACACTCCCCGAGGAGCCGACGCCGGCACAGTTGCGGCTCGCCGCGGGACAGCGCCGGTAACGACGGACGTCGGGCTGGCCGGAGGTGCCGCATGAGGAGCGCCGCGAAGGCCCCGACGCGCCCGACGTTCCGGTGCGGACACAGCACGTCCGCCGAGAACGTCATCTACCGCCGGCAGCATCTGAACGAGTCCTACCGGGCCGAGTGCCGGCAGTGTGAGCAGGCGCAGAACCGGAAGTACTACGAGCGGGAGAAGACGAAGCAGCGCCAGCCCAAGCCGTTCATCGTCCCCCGCGGGAAGCACTACGAGGCGACGATGCGGGAGGCGAAGGCGCAGTTCGAGCGGGAGATGGCGCGACTGGCCAAGCCGTACAAGCCCACCGGCCGACCGAAGAAGGCCGCGGCATGAAGAAGTCCTGTCGGATACCGCGCAAGACGCCGCTGCGCTCGCACACGCCCATCCGTGCCCGCAATCCGAAGCGGAAGGCGAAGGCATTTGCACGCGCCTACGAGTCGGAGGCGTTCGTCCTGTTCGTGCAATCGCTCCCCTGCATCGTGCGTGGCTGTCCGCGGAAGTCCGAATGCGCGCACTTGGTGAAGGTGGACGGTGGCGCTGGACTCAAGGGGCGGGCGTCGGGCTGCGGTCCGATGTGCCCCTTCCATCACCGCGATCCCGTCCACGGGCTGCACAAGCTCGGGCCCCGGACGTTCGAGTCGCTGCACAGAATCGACCTCGCCGCGTGTGCCGAGGCCACGGCGCGGGCGTGGCGCGCTCAGGAGGACGCAGCGTGAGCCGAAACGCGCTCTATCAGCGAGGCGATGTCCGCTTGGCGGCGCATCAGCTTGTGGAAGCCGACGCCGTTGAACAGGTACTCCTGCAAATCAAGCAGGAGGTCAACGTCCGCTTTTGTGAACGCGGGCGGTTCGTCGGTTCGCTCCATCGCGGGGCTCCTGGGGTGGGCGGGTCAGCGGTCGGGCTGATCGGGGAGGTATTCCAACAGCCGGAAGGGATTCTTGACGTTGAACGCTCGCGCCAACCGCTGAAGCGTGACCGTGTCGATCTCCTTCACGTTGCCCTTCTTCTGGAGCTTGTAGATCGCGCTCGGCGTCATGTCGGCGCGGTGGGCCAGCTCGTAGCCGGACCACCCCTTCTTCTCCAGCAATTCGTTGATGCGCCAGCGGATCGCCATGCCGGAAGTATGGCGACGACGGACAGGCTTGCCAATAGCGGACAGGGTGTTAGATTCCATCCTGTCCACAAATTTAGCGACATCCCGGACAATAGCAAGAGGGCGCGATGAGGCTGAGTATTGGCGGTCCGCCGCGGCTGACGAGGAGAAGACCAATGGCTGAGACACCGAACGGACTACGCGATAAGGCAACGGACCTCTCGTGGATGCTCCCGACCGGCCACCCGATCTCGCCCGCTGATTCCAACCCCAGCGCCGATCCCTACGCGGCACTCCGCGCGCTGGCGTCATGGCCTGACGCCAACACATCGCACTATCGCTGGTGGTACCAGAGCGACACGGCCGAGCTGCGCGCGCTCCTCGCCGAACGGGATGCGCTCGTCGCGGAGAAGCCCGCTGCGGAGGGGTCGCATGACTGAAACATCTCCCGAGCGGCAGTATGGCCGCGAAGACGTGGATTACACCACGTGGTACAGCGAGTGGGCGCGCAGGCTCGCCAAGCAGCATACGGCGGATGAGATCCGCTCGCTGCTCGGGCAAGCGGGGGCGGACGTCGCTCGCGCGGCAGCGTCACACGGGCGCGCAATTGCGGCGACGACATCCATGACCAGCCAGTCACAGCGCCGCGCTCAGACGCGTAACGTGGTCGCCGCGACGGGAGAATACCGCATCGCACTCCGCGGTGCGCTGGAGATTCACGAACTGTTTCCAGAGCACGCCAAGGCGATCACGGGCGGTGCCGCATGAGCGCCGCCGATACAGCGGGTGTGTGCTCGCGCTGCCAGCAGCCGATTGCCGGCTTCGCGCCGCCGTGTGATGGCGTGACGGCGGGCTACTACCTCGCCTCCGCGTTCCCGCGCTACGCGAACGAGGGCGACGTCTACATCTGCGACGCGTGCATGTGGCGCGACCCGCTCTACATCCTCGACCACGGGAGAATCGGCAATGATTGAGATGTCCGACCTTCCTCCTGAGGCACGAGCGGAGCTGGAGGAGTTCGCGGATCACCTGCGCCAGCATCACGAAGTCACACAACCGACTTGTCGCTTCTGCCTTCTCCGTATGTCACGCAAGCCCTCTCCCCATACCTGAGGTAACGACAATGCACATCACTGACGCCACCGTGTTCTACGGACCGCATCCCTGCGCCCGGTGCGGCATGCCCATCGTGAAGTCATCGAAGGAGTCGGGCGGTTTGGAGTTCGACCAGCCGGGGCCGGAGCCGGTTTATCCGAACACGACGTGGCACACCCACCGCTGCCGAGGCGACGCGGATGCGCCCCCCTCCCCCCATGCCTGAGACCCGCGAGATGACCGAGACGCTTTCAATGGCTGAGCGAGCAAGTCGATTCCACACGCATCAGGACGCGTGCGAGTTCTTCGGCGTGCCCCGCTACTCGCCGCGCCCTGACTACCTGCCCTACGCCGTGCAAGCGACCGTGATCGAGGTCTACGTCAACGGCGCCCGCAAGGTCGTGTGGGGCGGCGGGATGCGCTGCGGTCAGTGCAACTACGGCGTGGACGTGAAGCCGGGCGAGCCGGGCGTGATCGGCCCGCATGGACAGACCACCGACGCTGATCGTCTGCGGTGCCCCAAGTGTGGGTACGACGGGTCGGCGGCCCCCCGCCTGAGACCCGCCAATGAGTGAGACGCGCACGTACACGGAAGCCGAAGTGCTCGACCTCATGTGGTGGGCGCTCGCGCCGTTCGCCTTCGACTACTCGCCCTCCGTCGCGTTCGAGGAGGAGCGGAAGGCGTATCACCGCGAGCGGTTCCGCCGCGAGCTGGATCGCCGGAGGCAGTCTCCATGACCGGACTCGTACCGCTAAGTGCCATCGTTCCCGGCGTTTACGCCGCCCTCCTGGCCCTGCTGGAGCACCGCTGAATGAAGTCCCCTGCTTTTCAGTTCTATCCCGACGACTTCCTCGGTTCGGGCAAGGTGGGCACGATGACGACTGATGAAGTCGGCGCGTACACACTGCTTTTGTGCCTGGAATGGAACGAAACCGGATTCGTTTTCGATGAGGAAGAACTCGCGCGCTGGTGCAGGATGTCACGCGCGAAGTTCCGCAAGGCGTGGCAGCGCGTCTCTCGCTGCTTCGAGGAGCGGGACGGGCGTATGTATAACCCCCGCTTGCAGAAGGAGCGCGACAAGCAAGCCGAATGGCGCGAGAAATCCGCCAAGGGTGGCCGCGCCAGCGCACAAGCAAAGGCCAAGGGTGGTGCAAGGGTGGTTGAAGCACCCTTGGTACCAAACGCCAACACTCCAGTCTCCAGTCTCCAGTCTCCGGTAACAGAGAGTGTTCCGCCGTCTCCGGCGGCGCTCTCTCCAACCGCGACGGAGCCCGACGCCTCCTCCCCCGTGGCGCCCGCTGTTGCCGTGCCCCGCACGAAGGGCGCAGCGCGGAAGGCGAAGCCGGCGGTCGTGTCGTGGACGGCGGAAGGGTCGGCGTGGTGGGTGGCGAACGTCGGGGACATGAACCCAGGACGGTTCGGGAAGGCGCTGTCCGCCGTGGTCGGCGTGTTCGGCTGGCCACCAGTGTTCACGGACCTGCAAAAGTGGGTGGCAGAGCAGAAGGGCGGCGAGCGCGCGGTCGTCCTGACGTGGTACGCTGATCGGGCGAGTGCGCGGCTGACGGCGAGCCCACCGCCGATGTACGACTACGAACGCATGGAGTTGACCCCCTACGGCGAGCGCATGACGCGCCCTGACGCCAAGGCGGTCGCATGAGCGGCGCCCCCTACGTGGTCGAGGTGGATCTGGCGCCCGTGCATCCCGCCGTCACGACGGCGAACCAGATCAGCGCGGCGATCACGCATCTGGACCGCCATCCCGACTCGCTGGTCCGCTGGCCGTTCCCCGATCTGGACGCCATGACGGGACCGATGGGCGAGGGCGAGGTGTGGTTCGTCCCCGCGTTCTCCGGCGGCGGCAAGACGACGTTCATCGCCAGCGCAATCGAGGCATGGCGGCAGGAAGGGAAGCGGATCTACGTGATGCCGCTCGAGCTCCAGGCGCCGCGGTTCCGCACCTACCTCGCTTGTATGCAGACGGGCACGCATCCCGGCGACGCGCTCTCCGGTGCCTTGCGCGCCGATCCGAGCCGCGCAGACGAGCGGGAGCGGCTGAAGAAGGCGCTGTTGAGCCAAGGGCATCCCGGCTACGGCGACCGCGTGATGGTGTCCGAACAGCGGGCGATCAACGTGGCGGGGCTGCAATCCGGGCTGATGGAAGCCAAGTCGTTTCAGGCGGACGTCGTGATCGTGGACCACATCGACCACATCGAGGGCGACGATGCGGCGAACCTGTACGCGGCGAGCAAACAGGTGAACCATGCGGCGCTCCGCATGGCGCAGGACAACGGGCTGCTCCTAGTGTTCACGTCGCAGCTCAACATGGAGATCGCCAAGACCGACCGGCTGGCGAAGTATCAGGCGCCGATGGTCCACCACGTCCAGTTCCCGAGCGTGAAGCTGCAAATCGCCACGGGGATGATCGGCCTGTTCCGCCCACTCCGCGCGCCACGGCCGGACGAATCGCCGGACGACTACAAGGCGGCGATCAAAGCAGCGCGGGCCGGCACCACGGACGCCCCGGACGCGCTCGAGCCGAACACGATGGGCGTGGTGGCGATGAAGCTCCGCAACTACGGGAGCCGCGAAGGGAAGCGGATCAACCTGGCGGTGGAGCACGGGAAGGTCACGCACCTCCCCGAGAAGGACCGCTACCAGACCCACTACGGCGCGAGGCAGCCATGACGCCCCGGTCCCGCTGGACGCGCTGGTGGCGCGGGGTGCTGAAGCGCCTAGGGTTGACCGGGAACCCCCGCAGGGAGTGGCTGGACCCCCGGATGCCCCGGACGCTGGATGAGTGGCGACAGAGATAGAGCAAGAGCGTTTGGGATAGACCAAGAAGTCAACCGCAAGAACCGAAGCTCCACACATCACCCACAACTCACGAGGTAGCCATGTTTGGACCGCAGAATGGATTCGCCAACGGCAGCAGCGTCTCTTACGCGTATGCGGAGAAGGATGAATGCCCGAAGGCGATCGGCGTGCTCACCGAAGCGACACAGAACGTCGAAGCCGCCGTCTCGCGCGCTGAGATTATCGGCAACCGCGTGGAGCAGATCGCTGACACGGTGTTCGGCAGCCCGCACCCGAAGGCGACCGGCACGACGAACAATGCGGCGCAGGGCGTCCACTTCAGCCAGAGCGAGTCACTGCGCTCCGCGACGCAACGCCTGTTCACCGTGCTGGATCGGCTGGAGAACGAAGTGTCGCGCCTCAACGCACTCTGACCATCAACCACGGAGCGTCCCGAGGGGCCTCGGTTCTTGCGGTTGATCCTTCTTGGTCTACCCCAAATGCCGTTGCCCTTCGGTGCGCGCCCCCTCCCGAGGAGCCGCACGAATGAGTGAAACAACGAGAAAGCCCGAAGGATACGCGGACCTCGGAGACCTCTCCGAAGACGAACGCATCACCATCATCGGGCGCACCGTCGTGGAGAGGGGCAAGACGGTGGCGGTCTGTGTGGATGACCAGCCCGCGAAGGTCGCGCGGTACATCCGGAAGATCCGTGATCGCTTCCCGACGATCGTGGTGCTCTCGCAGTCGAAAGGCCCAGCTAGGGGCATTGTCACCATCAAACTCGGACCCCAATGAGCAGCCACGACCAGGACTCCACGACGAAGACGTACACCGACGCCGAGCTGCGATACGCCGCTACCGCCCGGTGCCCCTGCGGTGCCGGACTCGCCTACCCGCTCGACGCTGGTCTGCACGGCGCGTGGGACTGTGCCGACATCCTGACGGGCCGCGCCGTACCGAGCGGGCAGGAGGGATCAGTCACGCACACCGACCGGCTCCCGTTCGCGTTCTACGAGGTCAAGAGCGAGGACCAGCCGAGCGCGCAGGGCCGCACCACGCGCCCGACGCCACTCACCGAAATGGAGACGTTGGCGCGAGAACTCAACAGCGCCGCGCGCGCCGCCGAATCCGCGTCTGATAATCTGATCAACGCGCAGATGGCCTACGAAAAGGCGAAGGCGAAGAGGGAGGACGCGCACGCGCGCTACTTCGCTGCCAAGGAGAAATCCGATGCGCCCCGGTAACCCGCCCCCGTCCGCGCGGCCCACGGGACGCGACAAGCTGCGCGTGCTGATCATGTCGCAGCGCGAGGTCGAATCGTATCGGCCGAACGCCAACGAGGCGTGCATCTCGATCACCTCGCCGGGCCAGCCGTGGGCGAACATCAGCTCGCGGTTCCGTGCGGTGCTGCGCGTGGCGTTCCACGACCTCGCCGGATTCCAGCGCGAGGATGGCTCGTACCCGGACGGCGCGGTGCAACTGAGCGAGGAGGATGCCGATCGCATCGCTGGTCGTGTTCGCGGACGGTATCGAGCGCGTCGTGAAGCGCCGCCGTTTGCGAGTGACCGCCGCCGCCCGTTCCCCTCTCACGGAGACGACCGCCGATGAGACTCGCTGACCTTCACCCGTATCTCGAAGGCACGCTGGACGGCGGCGTTGTCGTGTTGCGCTGTCCGCTCCCCGGCCATTCCCACCGCATCCGCATCCCCGTGCGTCGCGACGGATCGGGTGTCTTTGGCGGCGTTCGTTTCTGGCAGGCGTCAGGCGAGTTCCCCGACTCGCTCACGATCATGCCGAGCGTGGATGCGAGCGCGTGTCGGTGCTGGCATGGGCTCATCACCAACGGAGAGGTGCAATGACACGCGCCGCGATCCCGAAGCCGTGCGCGCACCATCCCACGCCGCTGCCCTACCTCGCCGCCTCGTTCGATGCTGATGAGCGGATCGCACGCGGCGAGGCGCAGACGCAATGCCCTGACTGCGGGCTGTGGTTCTGGCCCGACGAGCTTCGCGCCCTTCATCAACCAGCCGATGGCTGAGACGACACGCATGCTCGCTGCACTCGGACTTGGATTGCTCTGCGAGTTGCCGGGCCTCGCCGTGCTCCTCCTCGGGGCGTGGCGCTACTCACACCGAAAGGAGATTCCCCATGGCTGAGACGACGATGACCGACGGTGTATCGCTGATCGCTGCGGAGCGCGAACGCCAGATCAGCGCGGAAGGCTGGACGCCGGGCCACGACGACGAACATGCGCGAGAGCAGATGGCTCGCGCGGCGGCTTGCTACGCCCTTCCCCCCGAATACCGCGACGTGGGGCGCAGTGACGGAACGCCATTCGAGTGGCCGTGGGAACGCAAGTGGTGGAAGCCGACGCCCGATGACCGCGTGCGCGAACTGGTGAAGGCCGGTGCGCTGATCGCGGCGGAAATCGACCGGCTCCAGCGGGTGCCCAATGTCTGACGCGCCCCCCGCCCCGGCGGCAGGGACGCCGGAACAGAACGAGATCGCGCGGCTGACCCGTGTGCTGGAGATGCACCTCGCCGACGAACGGCTGCTGTCGTGGGTCGGCACCAGCGGGGACCGGATGGGGGCTGTGATGGCCGTGATGGTCGGCAAGCGCGTGTCCCTGCGCCGTGCGATTGAGATCGTGGCCGCGATCAAGCCTGAGATCCCCGCAACATCGGTCGCGCAAATCTTTGACGAGGACGAAGCCGACGAGCCGGAAGGCGTCGGTGCTGGCGCCCCGTGGGACGAGGAGACGGACAATGTCTGAGACGAGATGCTCGCGGTGTGGCGAGCCTGAGCGCAACCACGGTGACGGTGGCACCACGTTCTGCCCCCGCTACACACCGCCGGACGCGATCCCGGCGCTGATCGACGCGCTTGTCAACGCGGCCCAACGTTACCCGCGTTCGGGGGCTGTCATGACGGCACGAAGCCGGTTGGAGGCCGCGTTGCACGAGGCGTCCCCGGCGGACATCGAGGTGCTCGCGATCATCCCCCGCGAAGATGTCGAGCGGCTCGCCGACGACTTGGAGTGCAGCACCGCCCCGATCAAGAATCAGGCGGCGCGGATGCTTCGTCAGCTCCGACGCGAGCGCGACCGCTTTCTGTCGCTGTGCCGCGCCCCCGCCGCGTCGCCGCCCGCCGCCGAGCCGCGCACGCCGATCTACCGCTGCAACACCGAAGGCTGTTCCGCTGGCGATTGCGAGAACTGTCTCGCCGTGGCCGAGCTGCGCGCCGCGCTGGAGGCGGGCGAGGCGGACACGCGCTCTACGGCCGGTATGCACACGCGCTGCACCGCTGGGATGGGCCGAGGGAAGGGGAAGTGCCCCAATGCGGCCACGCACCGCGTCCCGCTCAGGCAGGTCATGCCGA
>NZ_JBQCIE010000110.1:0-31824 GCF_051954055.1 Humibacter sp.
TCCGACCTCGGCCGCCTACGCCAAACTGACCGACATGAACGAGCTGGCCAAGAAGTACAGCGACCACGTCACCACGTTCGGATACCTGGATGCCGGTACAGAGTCGCTCGCGAACGCCGCGACCGCGACGACGCGCTACCCCTCCCGCGGGTTGTTGTAGCGCTCGCTCACAGGGTTAGCCAGAGGGCTGTGCGAAGAGTTGGGCGCGCGTCGATGTCGGGCCTCGCGGATGGTCAGGTACCAGCTGATGGGTCGGGCGCGCGTGCGGGTCGCGCGGTTCGCTTTCGGCCCGGGTGTCCGCGTGTTTTGGTGGCGCGTCGCCAGACCCGGTGTGGGTCGATCCAGATCGGTGGGCGCACATAGGGCACCCCGTTGCGCATCTGGATCTCCCAGCCGGAGGTCTCCAGGGTGCGGTGATGGAACCAGCAGAGCAAAGCCCCGTTGTCCGTGTGCGTTGGGCCGCCGTTGGCGTGCTCGGTGACGTGGTGGATCTCGCACCATCCGGCGGGGATCCCGCAGCCCGAGATCACACACCCGCCGTCGCGGAGGGTGATGCCGCGGCGTTGTTGCGGGGTGAAGCACCGTTCCGGCGCCCCCAACCCGATCAGCCTGCCGTCAGGGGTGAAGTACCCGTTCTGGATGCCCCCAGTGCAGGCGAACTGTCGCGCCGCCGTGATGGAGAGAGGCTCCTCGACACCGTCCACCCAGGCGGCACCGACACCGGAGGCGAGTTCCTCCGCGGTGACGGACACGAGCAGAGTGGGGGACGCACCACCGAGGGTGGGGGTTTCAGCGGATCGGGCGGCGGTGTCCAGGATCGCCATCAGGATGTCGTGCCGCTGCTGCCCCGCACTGCGGCAGTCACCGTTGAGTTCCGCGTCCAGACGTTCCTGATCGGTGAGGAACACACCGGTGGTCTTCGGGGACAGGTACGCATCCAACACCCGTTCCAGTTTCCCGACCAGTTCCGGGATCGCGTCCAACCGGTACCGGGTCAGGTCGCCACGTTTCCCGATCTTGGTGAACCCGCGCTCGGCCATGGCACGCGCCTCCCGGGGTTGCGCACCGTCGGGATCCAACACGACCTGCCATTGGATGGCCTGGATCCGGGTCTGGTCCGCGGTGAACGGCACCACCGGTTCACCCGTCGCCTCGTCGAACCCGAGCGCGGAGGCCACCAACGACCTCTCTGCCTCCTCGAGCATGCCCGGTTCGGCACGACCGGTCACCGCCGCAAGCGCGGTGGCGATCACCTGAGCGGTGTCGAACCCGAGCCGCCCCTGACCTACCGCCTCAGCCACGACCGGCAGTCTCGCCGGCAGCACCTCCCCGGTGATCGCTTCACGCACGCGCAGCGCGGCACCTAGTTTGCTGCGCTGCACCGCCGTGCGCTCGGTCACCTGGGTGACCCGGGCAATCAGTTCGTACGGGGTGCGGCATCCCTTCTTCGCGGACAACCGTTCCGTGCCCAACGACGGCCGGGAACGTTCAGCGACCTCGGCCGCCGCCGCGACCCGGAGCGCGTCCACCGTCCGACCGAGCTCCTCGACCTGCGCCATCGTTGCCAGCAGGTCATCATCCGACAGGCCAGGAACGCTCGTGACGGGCACCCGCGCCCTGGCGGCAGCAACCGCCGCGGCCAGGTGTTCGGTGATCTCGTCCATACCCAAAGACAACACCACACCACCGGCATTCCAGATGTCCCGGAAACCACTCCTGACCAGGCCTGTTGATAACCACACAAGACACGCACCCGGGGACGGAAAGACGCCGCAGGCAGCGGCACACCTCAGTTCAGCGTCAGCAGCCGCGCTCGCTCCTGCTCGTTGATGCGCACCATCGGACGGTCGCCGAGCTGGGCATTCAGGTTCACAGCAGCGTTGATCAGCGCGAGGTGGCTGAACGCCTGCGGGAAGTTGCCGAGGTGCTCGCCACGCCTGCCCAGCTCTTCGCCGTAGAGACCGAGGTGATTGGCGTAGCTGAACATCTTCTCCAGGGTCCACCTGGCCTGCTCGACCATTCCGGACTGCGCGAGCGCCTCCACGTACCAGAACGTGCAGATCGAGAACGTGCCCTCGTCGCCGGCGAGACCGTCGGGAGACGCGGACGGGTTGTATCGGTAGAGCAGGCTGTCGGAGACGAGCTCGTCCCGGATCGCCGCCAGTGTCGACCGCCAGCGCGGGTCGTGCGGCGACAGGAAACCGCTCGTGGGCATCACGAGCAGCGACGCGTCGAGCACGTCAGAGCCATAGTGCTGCACGAACGCCTTGCGCTCGGCGTTCCAGCCGCGGCTCATGATCTGGCGATAGACGGCATCCCGCTGCTCCGTCCAGTCCGAGACGGCACCTGGCCAGCCATGATCGTTGCTCATGCGGATCGCCCGGTCGAACGCGACCCAGCTCATCAGGCGGCTGTACGTGTGGTCCCGCGCGCCGCCGCGACTCTCCCAGATGCCCTCGTCCGGCCGGTCCCAATTGCTGCCGAGCCAGTCGACCATGCGGGCGATGCCCTCCCAGTCGGTGTTGTCGATGCTCGCTCCCGCGCGATCGGCCAGCGCGAGGCATCCGACCACCTCGCCGTAGACATCCAACTGCAGCTGGTCGGCGGCACCGTTGCCGATGCGCACAGGGCGCGAGTGCCGGTACCCGGCCAGATGGTCGAGCTCCTCCTCGACGAGATCGGATGTCCCGTCCACGCGGTACATGATCTTGAGCGGTCCGGATGCGTCGCCCTCGTGCTCCTTGACGCGATCCGAGATCCAGCGGGTGAACGCCTGCGCCTCGTCGGTGTAGCCCAGCCCGAGCAGCGACTGCACCGAGAACGACGAGTCGCGTACCCACGAGTACCGGTAGTCCCAGTTGCGCTCGCCGCCGATCTGTTCCGGCAGCCCAGCGGTCGGGGCGGCAACGAGCCCGCCCGTCGGCGCGTACGTCATGAGCTTCAGCGTCATAGCCGAGCGCATCACCTGCTCGCGCCAGCGCCCGCGATACGAGGACGCGTTCACCCAGGTGCGCCAGAAACGTCCGGTGTGCTCCAGCGTGTCGAACGACACACGCGGGTCGATCCGACCCGGCGTGGCATCCGCACCCGAGCGCAGGATCAGTGCTCGCGCCTGCCCCGCCGAGAGATCGCACTCACCGCATGCCGCTCCGTCGTGCGCCTGCAGTGGGATGCCCGTGCTCAGGCTGAGGCGCAGCCCTGGCGTCTCGAAGACCGCACCCGCCTCGTCCACGTGCAGGTCGTGCCGCGCACGCCCGTAGTCGAACCGGGGTGCGCACTCGATCTCGAATCGCATGCTTCCGCGCACGACGTGCACCACGCGCACCAGTTCGTGACGTGAAGTCGCCTGCTGCGGATCATCCGGAAGCGGCATGAAGTCGACGATCTCGCCGACGCCGTCATCCGACATGAACCGGGTGATCAGGATGGCTGTGTCTGGCATGTAGAGCTGTCGCGTCACGAAGTCGCCGTCCACCGGCCGCACCCGGAAGTGGCCGCCCTTCTCGCGATCCAGCAGCGACGCGAAGACAGTGGGCGAATCGAACCTCGGACAGCAGTACCAGTCGATCTCGCCCTCGTGCGACACGAGCGCCGCCGTCTGCAGATCGCCGATCAGACCGTGCTCTTCGATCGGTGCATACCCGTTCACGATTCCCCCCGCCCCCCGACGTGATGGTGGTTCCACGCTATGGTCGCGACGCGGGCTTGTCCACGTTCGCCGGTTCGGGCCGCCGCCTAGTGTGCGGTGCGAAAGAGTGGACGCCTGATGCCGCCGGATGCGCGAAAAACGGCACGAAGCGTCACCAATTCAGCGGTGTGGGCTTCTCGAGTGTGGATCGAGCCGCGTGCAGAGCCCGCCGCATGCGCTCGCCGAGGCCGCCCGCGGAGTCGGCCGGCAGCGCGTCCACGGGGAACCAGGCCACGTCCTCGCTCTCGTCGCTGACCACGACCGGCGTTGCGGGATCCACGACGGCCACGAACCCGATGTCCCAGTGCGCAGAGCACGCGAAACCGGAGCCGAGCTCGTGCCGGTGGACGTCGACGATCGCATCCGTCAGCAGCTCGAGATCCTGGATGCCCGACTCCTCCCGCGCCTCCCGCACGGCCGCATCCGCGACGGTGGCGTCCTGCGGCTCGAGGTGGCCGCCGAACTGCACCCAGAAGCCGCCCCTGCGGTGAAAGCACAGAAGCGTTCGCTCGAGGTCGGGCGAGAACACGAAGCACGACGCGGTCACGTGCTCAGGGCCGCCCTCGCGTCGAAGCGCCGCATCACCGTTCGCCGTGACGAATCGCAGGTACGCGTCGCGGGCATCCGACTCTTCGAACGCGGTCAGGCGGGCGAGCAGGTCGTCGTGGATCACGCTTTCGATACTGGCAGTCGCACCTCAGTCCCGGCGAGCAGCGGAATCCTTGTCAACGGGTTCACGCGCTCCGCTGGCCGAGTGGACTGGAGGGATGTCCACTCGGCGCAAATTCCTGTCGATCGCACCTCTCGCCCTCGTCGCGCTCCTCCTCGCCGGCTGCAATCCGACACCGAAGGACATGGCGGGCACCGAGCCCGCGTCGCCCTCGGGCGGAACACCACTGAACGCTCCGACCGACTCCGGAACGCCCGGGCCGTCGAACACCGCGCAGGCGAGCGGATGCTTCGTGGAGTTCTACGACAGCGACGACCTGAGCACGTCGAAGGACCACTTCACGCTGTCCAAGCCCGGCCGCTACCAGAACCTGGCGCACCTCCCTGGTTCCCGGCAGGACTGGACCGGCGAGGTCGGCAGCATGCGGGTCGGACCGAAGGCGACGGTCACGATCTGGACCGACACCGGGTTCTCCGGTCAGTCGCTGGAGCTGCAGTCCGGCAGCAAGCATCCGGCGCTCGACCCGCAGCCGTCGTCGCTGAAGCTGACGTGCCGCGGATGAGCCGGATCCCGGAATACATCGCCGACATCGGGAGTTGATACAAGTGCACTCAACTTTTCGGAGCTCAGCTTGACACGGCATTCAGGTCTGACATAAGTTGAGTCAGCGAGACTCAAGTCTTCATCGGCTTCGGTCGCGGGCGCAGAAGGCGCCGGACCACAAGGGTGCACGACGTGTGCGCCCGAGGAAGGGAAACACAACACATGTCACGTGCAGTAGGTATCGACCTCGGAACGACGAACTCCGTCGTCTCCGTGCTCGAGGGTGGCGAGCCCGTCGTCATCGCCAACGCGGAGGGATTCCGCACCACCCCGTCGGTGGTGGCATTCACCAAGGATGGCGAGGTGCTGGTCGGCGAGACCGCCAAGCGCCAGGCCGTCACGAACGTCGACCGCACGATCACGTCGGTCAAGCGCCACATGGGCACCGACTGGAAGAAGGAGATCGACGGCAAGAACTACACGCCGCAGGAGATCTCCGCGCGCATTCTGCAGAAGCTGAAGCGCGACGCCGAGCAGTACCTCGGCGACTCGGTGTCGGATGCCGTCATCACCGTTCCCGCGTACTTCAACGACGCGGAGCGCCAGGCCACCAAGGAGGCCGGTGAGATCGCCGGACTCAACGTGCTGCGCATCATCAACGAGCCGACCGCTGCCGCTCTGGCCTACGGCCTCGACAAGGGCAAGGAAGACGAGCTCATCCTGGTCTTCGACCTCGGTGGCGGAACGTTCGACGTCTCGCTGCTCGAGGTGGGCAAGGACGACGACTTCTCCACGATCCAGGTGCGCGCGACCGCCGGCGACAACCGCCTCGGCGGCGACGACTGGGACCAGCGCATCGTCGAGTGGCTGATCAAGAAGTTCAAGGACACCACCGGCGTGGATGTCTCGGGCGACAAGATCGCGCTCCAGCGACTCAAGGAAGCCGCGGAGCAGGCGAAGAAGGAGCTCTCCAGCTCGATGTCGACGAGCATCCAGCTGCCCTACCTGTCGCTGACCGAGAACGGGCCGGCGAACCTCGACGAGACACTCACCCGCGCCCAATTCGAGCAGATGACCTCCGACCTGCTCGACCGCACGAAGAAGCCGTTCCAGGACGTCATCAAGGAGGCCGGCATCAAGGTCTCCGACATCGCGCACGTCGTGCTGGTCGGCGGTTCCACCCGCATGCCCGCCGTGTCGGAGCTCGTGAAGCAGGAGACCGGCGGCAAGGAGCCCAACAAGGGCGTCAACCCCGATGAGGTCGTGGCCGTCGGTGCTGCTCTGCAGGCCGGTGTGCTGAAGGGCGAGCGCAAGGACGTTCTGCTCATCGACGTCACCCCGCTGAGCCTCGGCATCGAGACCAAGGGCGGCATCATGACCAAGCTCATCGAGCGCAACACGGCAATCCCGACCAAGCGCAGCGAGACGTTCACGACCGCGGATGACAACCAGCCGTCGGTCGCGATCCAGGTGTTCCAGGGCGAGCGCGAGTTCACCCGCGACAACAAGCCGCTCGGCACGTTCGAGCTGACCGGCATCGCACCGGCGCCGCGGGGCATCCCGCAGGTCGAGGTCACCTTCGACATCGACGCGAACGGCATCGTGCACGTGTCCGCGAAGGACAAGGGCACCGGCAAGGAGCAGTCGATGACGATCACCGGTGGCTCCTCACTGCCGAAGGACGACATCGAGCGCATGGTGCGTGAGGCCGAGGAGCACGCCGCCGAGGACAAGAAGCGTCGCGAGTCCGCCGAGGTGCGCAACAGCGCCGAGCAGATGGTCTACTCGATCGAGAAGCTCATCAAGGACAACGACGACAAGCTGCCGGCGGACGTGAAGACCGACGTGCAGGGCGACGTGGATGCCCTCAAGTCCGCTCTCGCAGGTGACGACGACGACGCGGTGAAGGCCGCGCACGACAAGCTCACGGCCAGCCAGCAGAAGCTGGGCGAGGCGATCTACCAGGCGGCGCAGTCCGCGGGTGAGCAGGGCGACCCGAACGTGGCCGACCCGGGCAACGGCGAGGTTCCGAACCCCGACGAGGACGTGGTCGACGCCGAGGTCGTCGACGACGAGGACGAGAAGAAGTAGCCATGGCGAAGAACGACGAATCGAACGAGCACGAGGAGCCGGTCGTCCGCGACAAGCGACGCATCGACCCCGAGACGGGCGAGGTTCGTCGGCCGGACGGCGAGGGGGCGGGGCCCACGGGTTCCGCTCCCGACCCTTCGACGGGCTCAGGACAACGCCCTTCGACGGGTTCCGCTCCCGACCTCGAGCACGAGCAGGTGATCGACACCGGTGAGGGCTACGAGGGTCCGGATGTCGAGACATCCCTCTCCGACGCCGACCTGGACTTCCTTTCCGGGCAGTCCGGTGCCGAGGAACTCGCCGCAGAGCGGCTCGCCGACCTTCAGCGAGTGACCGCGGAGTACGCGAACTACCGCAAGCGCACCGAGGCGAATCGCGAGGTCGAGCGGGAGCGTGCCGTCGCCGACACGGCGAAGGCGATCCTGCCCGTGCTCGACGACCTGGACCGTGCCGAGAAGCACGGCGACCTCGAGGGCGACACCGCGTTCGCCACGATCGCCGGCAAGCTCCGGGCGGCGGCGACCGAGAAGCTCGGACTGCAGGCCTTCGGTGCTGCGGGAGAGCCGTTCGACCACAACGTGCACGAGGCGATCTTCCAGCAGCCGTCGGCCGACGTGACCGAGCCGACCATCCTCGACGTCGTCGAGGTCGGCTACACGCTCGGTTCGACACTCGTGCGTGCGGCCAAGGTGGTCGTCGCGGTCCCGCAGTAGCTTCCGCATTCCATTCAGGTCGCATTTTTCGTCGCTTTCGAGCCCAGATGGCGACTAAAACTGCGACCTGAACCGATGAGACGCAGCCGCTCACAACAGAACACGTAAGAACACAGAAAGGAGGTGCCGGGTGGCCAGTCAGGACTGGTTCGACAAGGACTTCTACAAGGTGCTCGGCGTCTCCAAAGACGTTTCGCAGTCCGAGCTGAAGAAGATCTACCGCAAGCTCGCGCGCCAGTACCACCCGGACTCCAACCCGGGCGACGCCAAGGCTGAGGCGAAGTTCAAGGAGATCAGCGAGGCGTACTCCGTGCTCTCCGACGACGAGCAGCGCAAGGAGTACGACCAGATCCGGGCCATGGGCTCCGGTGCCAGGTTCACGGCCCCGGGAGGCGGCGCGGGCGCCGGCGGATTCGAGGACGTCTTCGGCGGCATGTTCAACCAGGGCGGCCGCGGGCAGTCCTATACGTTCCAGCAGGGCGGTGCCGACTACGACGACCTGCTCGGCGGTCTTTTCGGCAGCGGACGCTTCGGTCAGTCGACCGGCGGCTTCCGTGGCTACGGCGGCCCGACTCGTGGACAGGATGTCTCGGCATCCACCACCATCGACTTCCAGACCGCTGTGACCGGTGAGACCGTGCACCTCACGGTGGACGGTGAGACCGTGAAGGTGCGCATCCCTGCCGGGGTGAGCGACAAGCAGCGCATCCGCGTGCCGGGCAAGGGGCGCCCGTCACCGGACGGCGGCGAGCGCGGTGACCTGTATCTCACGGTGACCGTGCGCCGGCATCCGGTGTTCGAGCGCGAGGGTCTGAACCTGCGCGTCACGGTGCCGGTGACGTTCGCGGAGGCGACGCTCGGCGCCACGATCGAGGTCCCGACGCTCGACGGCGCAACGGTGCGGCTCAAGGTGGCGCCCGGAACGCCGAGCGGCAGGGTGCTGCGCGTGAAGGGCAGGGGCGTCGTCTCGAAGAAGGCGACGGGCGACCTGCTCGCCGAGGTGCAGGTGGTCGTGCCATCGCATCTGAGCAAGCAGGGCGAGGATGCCCTCAAGGCGTTCGACGCGACACTGCCCGACGAGAATCCGCGCGAGGAGCTGCTCGCGAAGGCGCGAGCCGCGGCGCGATGAAGAGGTGAGCGGTGATGGTGGAACTGGATGAGACGACACCCGTCTTCGCGATCACCGCTGCCGCCGAGCTTGCCGGCATGCATCCGCAGACGTTGAGGCAGTATGACCGGCTCGGGCTGGTGAGTCCGCGGCGCACGGCCGGACGATCGCGCCGCTACTCGATGCGCGACGTCGTGCAGCTGCGGGAGGTCGCCAGGCTCGGTTCGGAGGGCGTGAGCCTGGAGGGCATTCGGCGCATCCTCGAGCTCGAGAACCAGGTGAACCGACTGGGCGCGCGGGTGCGCGAGCTGGAGAGCGCGCTCGCCGACGAGATGCTGAACCGCCCGGGTCGGCGGGTGTTCGCCGCCGGGTCGGAGGGCGAGGTCGTCTCGCTTCGCGCGGGAACCCGCGTGCGGCGCAGCAATCAGGTGGTCGTGTGGCGTCCGCTCGACCGGTGAGGTGTGCCCGTGCAGCGCGGCGAAACTTCGAGTCGTAGCGTCGGCGTCATGACACGGATGCCCGCTGGCGCCGCCGCTCTCGGTGTGAGCGCCGCCGCACTCGTGCTGGGCGGCGCGGCCCTCGTGATCGCAACCGTTCTCTCGGCGAACGTGCACAGGCATCCGATCGCCGCGGATCAGCCGGCGGATGCCACCACCGTCGTCGCCGTCGGCGACTCGATCATGGACGGCAACGGGCTCGATCCGGACCAGGCGTGGCCCAAGGTGATCGCCGGCTACAACGGCTGGCACATGGTCAATCTCGCGACCAACGGAGCGGGCTTCGTCACCCAGGGCAACAACGGCTCGATCTTCGCCGACCAGGTGAAGGAGGCGGTGCAGCTCGACCCGTCGATGGTGGTCATCTCGGGCAGCAGCAACGACCTGGGCGTCTCGGAGTCCGACGTGCAGCAGTCGATGATCAGCGCCATGGACATGCTGCGGCACGACCTTCCGCACACCACGATCGTCGCGGTGAGCCCGGTGTGGAACGAGAACGAGCCGCCGGCGCAACTGGATGAGATCAACGACGACATGGAGGCGGCGGTCAAGTCGGTGCACGGCGTGTACCTCGACATCGGCCGACCGCTGCTCGGCAAGCCCGGGTACATGCAGTCCGACGACGTGCATCCGACAGCCGATGGACAGCTCGTCATCGCCGCCGCCGTCGAGGAGCGGATGCGCGCGGCCCATCTCGTCTAAAGCGGGTTCCGCCGGTTGAGCTCGTCGAAACCAGCCGGACGAGCCGGTTCATAGGAACCTCATCGCCAGGTCTGGCCGACCGCAACAACTCGATTCGTAACCTGATCGTTATGAACCTGAAGCGGCTGATCCCGCCGGCGCTGGCCATGGCCTCTGTCGCCGTGGCAGTCGTCGGGTACCTCACGGTCGGCGCTCCGGCCGCCGCGGCGTCCGCGGGACGTTCGACGGCTGTCGCGATCGGGGACTCGATCATGGACGGCCACAACCTGCAGCCCGACCAGGCGTGGCCCGCGATCATCGCGCACGACGACGACTGGTCGCTCACCAACCTCGCCGCCGACGGAGACGGCTTCGTCACTGTCGGCAACGACGGGACCACGTTCCTGCAGCAGGTGCGCGAGACCATCTCGTTGCATCCTCAGGTCGTGGTGCTCTCCGCCAGCAGCAACGACCTGGGCGTGCCGGAGCCCGAGGTGAGGTCCGCCATGGTCGAGGCCGTCGACGAGTTGCACGCGGCGCTGCCGAAGGCGCAGATCATCGGCTTCAGCGCGATCTGGAACGAGAACGACTCGCCGCCGCAGCTCGATCAGATGGGAACGGACCTGAGGGCCGCGGTCTCCGCCGTCGGCGGGACGTACCTCGACATCGGGAACCCGCTGAAGGACCGGCCGGACCTGATGCAGGGCGGCGATGTGCATCCCACAGCGGCCGGTCAGCTCACGATCGCGGCCGCCGTGCAGTCCGCGCTGGCGAAGGCCGGCCTGGTCTCGTAACGTCGACCCGCCATGGTGTCGACGAACCACCCGGCAACCAGCGTCGGTTCGATGGTGGTTCGTCGAGACACCGGCGGATCGACGAGGCTGGGCCGGGCTCAGCGCTTGAGGACGATCTGCTGCGCGTGACCGTGCCCGTCGAGGGCGAACCGGAGCGTGAGCGGGCCCGTTCCGACCAGGGAGGCACCGGCATCGGCCTGGCTCACCGTGAAGCTGCCTGAGTCGGGCAGCACGAGTGTCGCGCTCGACTGTGTGCGGCTCGGATCGGCCAGCGCGACCGTGATCGTGTCGCCGTTGCGGTGCACGCCGACCGAGCACGGCCCGCTCACCTGCATGCCCTGCACCGGTGAACCGGGCACCCCGTAGAAGTTCGCGAGCGTGACACCCGAGCCGTCGTGCGCGATCGCCTGCGCGGCGGCATTGTTCGCCAGCACCGTCACCGGCTTCTGCGCCTCGGTCGCGAACGTCGTGCTGTGTTCCGCGCCTGGCAGCAGGTAGTAGGCGTATCCGCCCGAGGCCGGGTCGACGCCGTGCGGATGCGTGAGGGTCACGTAGTCGCGCTGCTTCACGTCGGTCGTTCCGCCGGTGTCCGATCCCGAGTTGATCGCGTTCCACGTGCCCTGCCGGCTGACCACCTGCACCTGCGGGGTGCCCGAGACGCCCTCGGCGTCGAGCAGCACGACGCCCGCGTAGCCCTCGATGTGCAGGCTGCGGATCACCGGAAGAGGCGACTGGCCGGGCTGCATCCGCGTGTTCGCGTGGTCCACGCGCAGCACCGGCGCCTTGCCAACCGCGAACGACCGGTTCTCGACCGTCGTGAAGACGCCGTGTCCTCCGGTTCCCGCGATGCCTGCCCCGAGGCACACGATGCCGTCGTCGAGGAAGAACCATGACTTCTTGCCCGACAGGGTCTTGTCGAAGTTCAGGTGGTCCATGCCCTGGATGCCCCAGCGCGACTCGAGCGCGAGCCCTCCGGCGAAGGCCTGGAAAGCGCGAGGGATGCCTGTGCCCGCGCCACCGGCGCCTGACGTCCTCACCTCATCGTTCACGGTCGTGCCCGGCAGCCGGTACGGGTCGACGGTGGGCCAGAAGTCGGCGCTGTACTGCGACGGATCGACACCGGGCAGGTAGACGAACAGCATGCCGTCGCCCTGGTACCAGCCGAGGTTGTTCTCGTTGTTGCCCCACTCGTACCGCCCGATGCGCTTGGACGAGACGTTCACGACCGACGACCAGGACCCGCGATGGTGCACGAGCCTGTCCTGGTCGCCGAACGCCTGCGTGACGACGGGAGCGGGAGCGGGCTGCACCGAGGCATCCGTCGCCACCCCCGAGACCAGCAGGGCCTGAGCGATCGTGAGCTTCGGCACGGCGACGAGGTTCACGTCGGTGCACTGCTCGAGCCATCCCTTCGCCAGCGACAGGAAGGTGGACTGGTACGGCTGCGGTGCTCCGGATGCCAGCAGCAGCGTGCTCGCGACGAGCGTCGCGCCGTCGACGTAGTCCGGCTCGTTCTGCCGCGAGACCGCACGGCCGCGCACGGTGTCCATGATGCGGCCGCCGACGACGAACGGCTGGAACGACTTCTGGATCGAGTCGAGGAACACGCTCTGGTTCGGGTCGGTGACCGCCCACGCGCTTCCGCCGAGCAGGGCGAGGATGGCGGCCACGCCGGAGAGCGTGACCGTGCCGTACGTTCCGACGTAGGGCAGGTAGGTGTGCTGGATGAACGACCCATCCCGGTAGAACCCGTCGCCCGAGGTGACGTAGGTGAAGAGGCTGTTCCTGCCGCCGCCTGCGACATCGCTGAGGGCATCCCGTGCCATCGCGACCTCGTCGGGACGGTTGTCGAGGATGCCCCGCAGCGCCGTGTTCAGCGCCTTGTCGCTGCGGTTGGCGCCGGTCTCGGCGAAGCTCGTGCCGCGGCCACGGTAGTTCGGGTTCGGCGCGAAGTACCGGGCGGCGGCGAGCAGGTTGGTGCGCACGTCGGCGGGCACCTTGTCGTAGAGCAGAACGAGCGAGTCGCCGACCTGGCGCGGCCCGCCGATCTCCCAGAACCACCAGTTGCCCGCCGCGGCCTTGCCCGCAACGTACTGGTGCACGCTCATCCACGTCAGCGCCGAGACGAGGTCGGCGGCGAGCTTGTCGTCGCCGTACTGGTCGGTGCCCTGGGTGGCCCACGCCTCGGCGAGGCTCGTGATCCGGTCGAATGTGACGCCCATGTTGCCCGTGGCGGTGGAGGCGCTGATGCCCAGCATCGGCAGGTCGGGCCAGATGCCCGGTGCGCCAGCGGCGAGCGTTATCGCCTGCCAGGAGGAGGCGGCGTCTGTCGAGATCTGCTTGAGGCTGTCCGCCAGCGCCGGCACGTTCGCCGCGTTCCCGGAGCCGACGAGCATCGTCGCGCGCCGTTGGATCAGGTCGGAGAGCACCGCGTCGGCTGCTGTCGCGTCTGTGTGCGCCGTCTCGGCCGACGCTCTCAGCACTCCGGTCCCCGTGCCGATCGCGGTCGCCGCCAGCGCCCCGGCGCCGGCGAGCATGAGCACGCTGCGGCGGGAGAGCACGAACCCGTTCTTCGCAGGCTCTGCGGACTCGCTGTTGTGCATCGTTTCTCCTCCTTGAGATGTGGTGGTGGACGTTCGTTACTGTGCGCGCGGCGGCGCGACCGACTCGCGCACCACGACGTGTGTGCCGACGATGACCTCGTTCGCGGCGTGCCGGCCGAAGGCATCCTCGTGCCGCATCGCGATGCGCACCGACTCGCGGCCCATCTCCTCCAGCGGCACGTGCACGGTGGTGAGCTTGGGACGCAACTCGAACGACTGCGGGATGTCGTCGTATCCGACCAGCGAGACGTCGTCGGGAACACGGATGCCCGCCTCGGTCAGCGCTTCCAGCGCGCCGGCGGCGACGAGGTCGTTCGCCGCGAACACGGCCGTGTACTCCAGCTCGGACTTCAGGATCTGCTGCATGTGCGTGTAGCCGAACTGACGGCCGAACGCGCCCTCGTGCACCAGCTCGTCGGTGGGCTCGATGCCGCGAGCGATCAGCGCCCTGCGGTAGCCCTGGAGGCGCGAGGTGGTCGTGGAGAGGCCGGGAGGGCCGCCGAGGTAGAGAATGCGCCGGTGCCCCTGCGCGATGAGGTGCTCGGTGAGTGCGAACGCCCCGCCCTCGTTGTCGTAGCCCACCATCTTGGTCGGCACCGACTCGCCCAGCGACGGGCGCCCGCACAGTACCAGCACCGAACCGACGTCGGCCAGTGCACGTGCGCGGTCGGCCATCTTGCGGCGCAGCCCCTCGTCGTGCATCGCCCCGCCGACCACGATCACGGCGTCCGCCCGCTGCTCACGCATGCGGTCGATGAGCTCGAGCTCCTGGTCGCGGCTGCTGCGCGCGGCGGCGACGATGCAGAGCCGGTCGTTGAGAGCGGCCTCCTGCTCGACACCCCGAACGATGTAGGAGAAGAACGGATCGACCACGTCGTTGACGATGATGCCGACGGTGCGGGTGGCGGCGTTCGCGAGCGCTCTGGCGTGCGCGTTGGCCGTGTACCGCAGTTCTGCGACGGCCTGCAGCACCCTGTCGCGCGTGGCCTTCGCCACCGGATAGTTGCCGTTCAGCACCCGGGAGACAGTCGCCGTCGACACCTCGGCGCGCTGCGCGACATCGTCGATCGTGGGCATCCTGCTCGCCGGGCTCCTGCCCCGCGTCGCTTCCTCGGTGCTCATGCGTCTCCCCGCCTTGTCGTCGTCCCCAGCATGGCCCAGGTCCTCATGCGCCATCCCGTCAGCATGGCCTACGCGATCCTCGCCAGGTCGGCGTGGCGGATCTCATGCTGCAGCGGCGCGCCGAACACCAGCCGCTCGATCTCGTCGACGGCCAGGTCGCCGAGTCGCACCACCTCGTTTCCGAGCGCGCCGGCGATGTGCGGCGTGAGCGTGACGTTCGGCAGCTCGTACAGGGGCGAGTCCTCGGGAAGCGGCTCGGGATCCGTCACATCGAGGTAGGCATCCAGTCGCCCGGAGACGAGCTGGGCGGTGAGCGCCACCGTGTCGATCAGCTGCCCGCGGGCCGTGTTGATGACGACGGCGCCGTCGTGCAGCAGCGCCAGCTGCCGTTCCCCGATCAATCCGCGGGTCTCCGCAGTCAGTGGCGCGTGCAGGCTCAGCACGTCGCTTCGGCGGCAGAGGTCGTCGAGCGTGGTGAGCTCGATCCCCAGAGCGGATGCCTCCGCATGCGGCAGGTACGGGTCGCTCACCAGGATGCGTACGTCGATGTTGCGCAGCAGGCGCACCACTTCGCGCCCGACCCGCGACGCGCCGACCAGGCCGATCGTGACGCCGCTTGCGCCGATCGGCGGCATACCCGTCGCGTCCCTGGCGGAGTGCGTCTCGCGCAGCCGCGCGGAGAAACGGCCGGCTCGCTTCAGGCCGAACACGATCGACGCGAACGTGAACTCGGCGACCGGGATCGCGTTCGCCGCAGCGCAGCTGGAGACGCGGATGCCGCGCAGCAGCACGTCCTCGGACAGGAACGTCTTCACCGTCCCGGCCGAGTGCACGATCGCGTGCAGGTTCGGGGCTGCGTCGATGACCTTTCCGTCCACGCGCGGCGGGTTCCAGCCGGTGATCATGATGCGCGCCTTCGCCAGCGCTGCTCGGGATGCCGGCGAGTCGAACTCGACGATCGGTCGCGATCCGATGAGCTCGACCGCGCGCTCCAGCCGGGCGAGGGCACGGGTGGAGAACACCTCGGCGAGCGACGCCTCGCTCATCGCAAGAATCGCCGGCATTCGGGCGCCCTCGTCCATCTTCGGTTCGTCCTCTCCGAGCCACGTAGTAATCGCTTACTGTAATCGAACTACCTATCGGATGCGCAAGTCTCGGCCGACATTCCGCGAGAATGCGCGTAACGAGCACGATTCTGGCAAATTCGCCCCTCTCGTTGACAGCACGAAAGGCGTCAGGTACTTTCATCCGAAAGAAACCGCTTACTATCGGTGTCGGGTACCTGGCGCCGAGCAGGCGGCCAAGCGAACCAACGACGCTTCCTTTTTGGAGCTCTCGGATAGGGAACCCGAATGAGCAGCTACAGCCAGTCCGTTGCGGACGACGGCACGCGATCCGAAACCGCGCGCCCGGCCGCCGAGGACCGTGCTTCGCGGCGCGTGCGCGAGCGTGCTGCCCGACCCGCCGTGCGTAAGAAGACTCTGTGGCAGCGGATCAAGCGCGACAAGGTGATGCTGCTGCTGATCGCGCCCGGCTTCATCTACTTCGTGCTGTTCCACTACCTGCCGCTACCGGGCAACATCATCGCGTTCGAGAACTACCAGCCCTATCTCGGCTTCATCAACAGCTCGTGGGCGGGGTTCGACAACTTCCTCTCGATCTTCGCCGACGCCACCTTCTGGCAGGCACTGCGCAACACGCTGGTGATCACCTCGTTGCAGCTCGTGCTGTTCTTCCCGGTGCCGATCATGCTGGCGCTGCTGCTCAACAGCATCGTGTCGGGCAAGGTGCGCAAGTTCGTGCAGAGCGTCGTCTACCTGCCGCACTTCCTCGGCTGGGTGATCATCGTCTCGATCTTCAGCCAGGTGCTGGGAGCATCCGGAGTCGTGCCGAACCTGCTGCACATGCTCGGGCTGCCGCAATGGGATGCCATGACCACGCCGTGGTTCTTCCCCTTCCTCGTCACCGTCCAGGAGATCTGGAAAGACACCGGGTGGGGCACGATCATCTTCCTCGCGGCGCTGATGAACATCGACCAGGAGCTGTACGAGGCGGCCGCGGTCGACGGGGCGGGCCCGTGGACGCGGCTGTGGAAGATCACCATTCCCGGGATCATGCCCGTGATCATCCTGCTGTTCATCCTCAACCTCGGCAGCATCCTGTCGGTCGGCTTCGAGCAGATCGTGCTCCAGCGCAACAACGTCGGGCCCGGCGCGGGCGAGGTGCTCGACACGTGGGTCTACTTCCACGGCATCCAGGACGGCCAATGGGGGCCCGCCGCCGCCGTCGGTCTCGTCAAGGGCGTCGTCGGGCTCGCGCTCGTGCTCGGCGCGAACAAGGTCGCCCACTGGTTCGGGCAGGAAGGGGTCTACTCCAGTGGCAAGTGAGACACCGGCAGTGCAGCCCGTACGAACCGCGCGCACGCCGCGCCCGCCGCGCAAGAGCAGCGTGGATGCCCGCCCCACCTGGATGGAGAAGCCCTCGGCCATCGGCCGGGTCGGCAAGGTGATCGCCATCGTCGTGATCGCCGTGCTGACCATCTACCCGTTCCTGACGGTGATCTCCACCAGCCTGTCGGACAGCACCGACATCGCGAACGCGAACGGACTCGTGCTGTTCCCGCTGCATCCCACCCTCGCCGCGTACCAGACGATCTTCGCCGGCGGTGTCGTCACCGCGGCCCTGCTGCGCAGCATCGTCATCACCGTCGTCGGCACCATCCTGTCCCTGGCCGCCACCGTCGGCATGGCCTACGGGCTCTCGCGCCGCGACCTCGTGTTCGGCAAGTTCATCCTGCTCGTCGCCCTGTTCACCATGCTGTTCAGCCCCGGGATCATCCCGAGCTTCCTCATGGTCAAGCAGCTCGGCCTGCTCGACAGCTACGCGTCGCTGATCCTTCCGGTGCTGATCTCCGCGTTCAACCTCGTGGTCGTGCGCTCGTTCTTCATGAACCTGCCGCAGGAGCTCTTCGAGGCGGCACGGATCGACGGTGCAGGCGACTTCCGCATCCTCACCACGGTCGTGCTGCCGCTGTCCAAGGGCGTGCTCGCCGTCGTCGGACTGTTCTACGCGGTCGCGTACTGGAACGCGTTCTTCAACGCGATGCTCTACCTCAACAGCGACAAGTGGCCGCTCGCGATGATCCTCCGCCAGTACGTGCTGCTCGGCTCACCGCTGAACACCGCCACCGCCGGCGAGATCTCCGCACCGTCGCAGGCCATTCAGATGGCCGTCGTCGTGATCAGCCTCGTCCCGATCCTGCTCGTCTACCCGTTCCTGCAGAAGTACTTCACCAAGGGCGTCCTCACCGGCGCCGTCAAGGGCTGACACGGTCACCCCTGCACCACCCACCCATCCCCAACACACGAAGAAAGGAGCCTCCGATGGTCGCCACGACGACTCGGCGTGCTTTCCTCTCCTACACGGCGCTCGGCGCGCTCGCGGTCGTCACCGCGGGTTCGCTCGCCGGCTGCGGCGCGCAGAGCACGCTCAAGGCCGGAAACGTCTCCAACGCCACGCTGCCGAACTACGCGGCGGTCAAGGGCGCAACGCCCGACCTGGCGGCGACCGCCCAGGGCGTTCCGCCCGCGTTCTTCAACTACCCGAAGAACCCCTACCGCTCAGTGAAGAGCCCGTTCATGAAGGGCCAGACGGTCACCGGCATCACGAACATCTTCGGACCGCCGCCCACCGGCCGCTCCAGCAACCCCGCGTGGCAGGAGATCGAGAAGCGCCTCGGCGGCACCGTCGACATCACCGCGGTCTCCAGCGGCGACTTCGACACCAAGCTCAACACCGTCATCGCAGGCGGCAACCTGCCCGACCTCATGCTGAACGACGGTGCGGCCATCCCCGACATCATCGGGTTCCTGGAGTCCTCCTGCGAGGACCTCACCCCGTACCTCGCCGGCAGCAAGGTCAACGCGTACCCGAACCTGGCGGACATCCCTCAGGTGTTCTGGAAGCAGACGGTGCAGAACGGCAAGCTCTACGGGCTGCCCATCCCGCGCAGCATGACCGGCGGTTCCGGCTTCATCAACCAGACCTACTTCGCGAAGGCCGGCGTCACCGACACGAGCACCATCAAGAGCTCGGATGACTACCTCGCGCTCGCGAAGCAGCTCTCCGGCGCGAACCAGTGGGCATTCGGCAGCACGAACTTCGGGCTCCCGCCGTTCCTGCACATCTTCCACGTGCCCTACAACTGGACCGAGCAGAACGGCAAGCTCGTCAAGGACTACGAGACGCCGCAGTGGCTCGAGGCGATCAGCTTCGTGCAGAAGATGCACGCCGCCGGCGCGATCGCCCCCGGAAGCGAGGGCTGGACCAAGCAGCAGATGCAGGATGCCTTCATCTCCGGCAAGGTCGCCCAGATCTACGACGGGCTTCCGGCGTACGGCAAGGTGGGCGGCTATCAGCAGACGCTGCCCGCGGCGAACCCCGCGAACAAGGCGACGCCCTTCCTGCCGTTCAGCGCGCACGGCGGCAAGGCCATGGTGTGGCTGGACAACATCGACTTCGCCTGGACGATGGTCAAGAAGGGCAGCGCCAGCCACATCAAGCTCGTGCTGCAGGTGGCCAACTTCCTCGCGGCGCCGTTCGGCAGCGAGGAGTACCTGCTGATGAACTACGGCGTCGAAGGCACCGACTACACGCTCGACGGCAACGGGAACCCCACCCCGACGGCCCAGGCGGCGCTCGACACCGCCGTTCCGTGGAAGTACCTCGCTGCCGGTCCGAACGCGCTGTACTCGCCGCAGTTCCCCGACGCGATCAAGACGCTGCACGAGACGTACCCCAAGCTCATCCCGCTGGGCGTGGCAGACCCGACGCAGGGCCTGTTCAGCCCAACGCAGGCGCAGAAAGGCCTGACGCTCTCGCAGGCGATGAGCGACGCCGTCAACAACTACGTCGCCGGCCGCAGCTCACTCGCCGACCTGAAGAACGCGATCGCCACCTGGAAGTCCAGCGGCGGCGACCAGATCCGGTCGGAGTACCAGAAGGTCCTGTCGAAGTCGAAGAAGAAGTCCTGATCGTGGCGCCGGCGCCGTCATCCGTCTTCCTGCCACCGGATGACCGCAACCTGTCGCCCTTTACCGGCTGGGGTCGTGAGCACTGGCTGGCGACGGCCGACCACTGGCTCGGGCAGGTGCGCAGGTACTCCAGCGCGGAGGGCGCCATGACGCGCCTGCCCGGGCGGGTGACGGGCGACGGCGTGCGCCGCGAGTGCATGGAGACGGTGGGTAGGTCCTTCCTGCTCGCCGCTCCGCGCATCGCCGGCGCGGCCGACTCCGACCCCGTCGCCGACGAGCACCTCGAGTGGTACTCGCGGGCGCTGCTGGCCGGGACCCGGCCGGGCGGAGCCGAGGAGTGGCCGAGGGGCGTGACCTGCCGCACCCCGCTCGCCGGGGTGACGAACTCGATCGTCGAGGCGGCGAACATCGCGTTCGGCCTGCACCTGACCCGCGAGCGGCTGTGGGACAACCTCACGAGGCCGGAGCAGCGGCAGCTCGCCGACTGGCTGCTGCACCACGCGCGAGCGGAGGTGTGGCAGAACAACTGGCAGTTGTTCCCCGCCATGGCGGAGGGATTCCTGCGCTCCGTCGGTGAGGATGTCACCGGCACGACCGGGCGCCGCAACGTGGCACGCGTGGAGTCCTGGTACCTCGGCGACGGCTGGTACACCGACGGCCCTGAGCACTCCATCGACTACTACAATGCGTGGGCGATCCACCCCTACCTGTGGGCGTGGTACCGCATGAACGATGCCGTGCACACGCCCGACGGTGAGCGTCACCTTCAGCGGCTGTCCGAGTTCGTCGCGTCGCACTCGCGCTTCTTCGCGAGGGACGGGTCCGTGCTGCACGTGGGCAGGTCGCTCACGTACCGCACGGCTGTCCTGGCGTCCTTGTGGTGCGCCGAGCTCAGCGGCGTGAATCCGCTCACTCCGGGGACGACGCGACGGCTGGCATCCGGAGTGCTCTCCCGCTTCACGGAGAAGGGCGTCGGCGTCGACGGTCCGCTCAGCCTCGGCTGGTACGACCCGTTCGAGCCGATGTGCCAGGCGTACAGCGGCTTCGGCTCTCCGTACCTCGCCGGCATCGGATTCCTCGGGCTGGTGCTGCCAGCGGAAGCCCCGGCGTGGACCGCGGTGGAAGAGGAGCAGCCGACCGACGGCGCCGCGTTCCAGGCGGGCATGCCGGAGACCGGATGGCTGCTCTCGGCCCAGGACGACGGCATCGTGCGCCTCGTGAATCACGGCAGCGACCACGCGTGGCTGTCCGTCGGTGACGACGTGGACGGCGACGACCCGCACTACGCGAAATTCGCCTACTCCACGCACACGGCGCCGGGAACCGCGCAGGCGTGGGCCGACGACGTCGACTCGCACGTAGCGCTGATCGACGACGAGGGCAACGCGAGCAGGCGCAGCGCCCTGCGCGCGACCAGGGTGGAAGGCGATGTCGCCGGCTCGGTGCATCTGCCGCAGCTCGGTCGTCGGCTCTTCGACGGATGCGCCGTCACCACGGTGTCGTTCCTCGACGGGCCGTACGAGGTGCGAGCGCACTTGGTGCAGTCACCGCAGGTGTACCGGGTGCGGGAAGGCGGCTTCGCCGTCGCCGCGCCGGTGCCGCCGACGAGCGCGGTGGAGGGCAAGTCCGCGTGGGCACGCGGCGCGGACGAGGTGACGGCCGCCGTCGTCGGCCTGCACGGCTGGGACGAGGCCGCGATCGTCGAGCACAGCGGCGCGAACGCGATGGGCGAGCGCTCGACCACACCGGTGCTGTTCGGCCGGTGCGGTGCAGGACTCAGCGTCTTCGTCACGCTGCACGTGTTGACGAAGGCGAGTGACGGGCACTTGGATGCCTGGGCATCCGCCGCCGAGGTCGGTGTCGACGACACCACGGTGCGGGTGCACTGGGCGAGCGGCCGCTCCGCGGAGTGCGACCTCGCCACCTTCGTGCCGTGGGACCACCACACCGGGCCACGGGCCGCGAACCTGTGACCTCGTGCCCATCTCGCTCAGGTCGCAGTTTCTGTCGTTATCGCGTGCCGATAGCGACAGAAACTGCGACCTGAACGGGATACCGCCAACTGACTATGCAGAGGAGATCCGCCACAATGCAGCTGAAGTACGGCGCGCAGACCACGCAGCGGCGTGACGACCCCACCATGCGGGCGTTCCGGCGCGACCGGTTCGGGCAGTTCATCCACTGGGGCCTCTACGCGTTGCCCGCGGGCGTCTGGCGCGGCGAGACGTACGACTTCGCCGCGGAGTTCCTGCCGAAGTCGGCGAACATCCCCGACGCGGACTGGCAGGCCCTGGCCGCCGATTTCACCGTCGACCGCTTCGACGCCGCCGAGTGGGCGCGCACCGCGAAGGCGATGGGCGCCAGGTACGTCACCGTCACCGCGAAGCACCACGACGGGTTCTGCCTGTGGCCGAGCGAGTACAGCGACACCACCGTCGCCGCCACTCCGCACGGCCGCGACCTGCTCGGCGAGATCGTCGCCGCGTACGAGGCGGAGGGCATCGCCGTGCACCTCTACTACTCCGTGCTCGACTGGCACCACCCCGACTGGCGGTACCGCATCGAGTCGGCGGATGACGAGGCATCCTTCGCCCGCTTCCTCACGTTCGCGCAGAACCAGCTGCGTGAGCTGGCGACGCGGTATCCGACCGTGCGCGGGTTCTGGTTCGACGGCACGTGGGACGAGTCGGTCAAGGCGAATGGAGGGTGGACGCTCGAAGTCGAGCGGATGCTCAAGGAACTCATCCCCGGCGTGCTGGTCAACAGCAGGTTGCGCGCCGACGAGAACGGTGCGCGGCACCGCGACTCCAACGGCGATCTGATGGGCGACTTCTTCAGCGGCTACGAGCGCCGGCTGCCCGACCCATGGGACCGCTCGATGGCCGAGCACGACTGGGAAGCGTGCATGACCATCCCGCAGAACTCGTGGGGTCACCACGCGAGCGCGGCGGTCGCCGCGACGCGCAAGCAGCCGGCCGAGCTCATCGAGCAGCTCGCACACGCCGTGAGCCTGAGCGGCAACCTGCTGCTCAACTTCGGCCCGATGGGCGACGGTGCGCTGCCCGCGTTCGAGGTCGAGATCGCCCGCGAGATCGGCGACTGGATGCGCGCGAACGGCGAGGCGATCCACGGCTGCGGCATGGCGCCCGGCTGGGACTATCCCGGCTGGGGGTACTACACGCAGAACGCCGATACCGGCGCGACCTACGCGATCGTCACCAGGATGCCCGTCTCCGGCGTGATCAAGCCGCAGGCTCCGGCGGGCACGAGCATCCGTTCCGTGCGTGCACTCGCCACGGGAGAAGAGGTCGAGTTCGCCCGGCTCGACGACCAGACCATCTCGATCCCGGTGCCGCGCGAGGCCCGCGTGCCCATCGTGTTCGCTCTCGAGGCGGAGCGCGAGCAAGCGCCCGCGCCGAGCCAGGAGGTCAACCCCGACGTGGCGTGACGGCATCCAGCCGGCATTCCCGCCGCCCGAAGCCCGAATACACCGATAGCAAGTCAGACGAAAGGAAAGCACATGCTCCACAGAACCGGCCCGCGACGACGCGTGCCGGCACGCGTCCGCGTGCTCGCTCCACTCGCCATCGCGACCACCGCCGCGCTCGCCGCCGTGCCTGCGGCGGGCTACGCGGACCCCGCCGTCACACCACCCGCCTACACCGCGGCCCACACAGGCACGCTGAACGGCGGCCTGCTCTCCGACATCGCCGGCTCGGCCTTCGTCGACAAGGACGGCCGGTTCCACTGGACCAACGGCTACACCGGCTACGCCGACGACCCGAAGCAGGGCTGGGCGAACACGTTCACGAACACCGACCTGGGCGCCGTGACCGCGGGAATGGGCACCACCACCCAGAAGACCGTGGCGGATGCCTTCTACAAGACGCCAGGCAGCATCTGCTACCAGCTCGACAAGGATGCCGCCCACCCCATCCCGTCGCCGCAGCAGGACGACCACTGCGACGTCATCGGCGTGTGGGTCGACCCGGCGGGCACCTGGCACGCGCTGCTGAACGACGAGTACCAGTTCGACCCGTGGCAGACCAAGGGCGCCGACGCGACGATCGCGCAGAAGATCTCCACCGGGCACCACAACAACCGCATCTTGCTGGCGACGTCGAAGGATGACGGTGCCTCCTGGCAGTACGCCGGACCGGCGCTCACCTCGGGATGGGACGACGACCAGGTCATCGACGCCAAGGCGTCCCCCGGCACGTCGTACCCGTTCGGCAACTCGGGCTGCCGCCTCTTCATCGACTACTCGTCCGGGTACTTCTACATCACCTACAACGTCAAGATCTACAAGAAGCCCGCGTCGTCGACGCTGGCCAGCTGGACCGAGATGGCGCGTGCGCCGATCAGCGGCGGCATGGCATCCGGAACCTGGCAGAAGTGGTACAACGGCTCATGGTCCCAGCCGGGCATCGGCGGGATCGACGGCAACGTCAACTCCGTCGGCGGACTGGGCGTGTCGTACGACCCGGCGACCGACAAGATCGCCTGGACCGGCTCCGGAGCGAACGCCTCGGCCTCGTACGAGGCGGCGAAGGTGCAGAGCGACCACCTGATCGTCTTCTCGGATGCCTCGGGCAACACGTACACGGCCAACACGCTGGCGCACACGATCGTGAACAACGCGACCGGCCAGTCGGCACCCGACCGCACCGTGACCTACACCGATCCGGTGACCGGTCAGGACATGACCATCAAGGCCGTCGACGACGTCTGGGTGAACGGCGTCAAGACGGTGACCGGTGGCATCTACGTCACGCAGGCCGACCCGAGCACGGGCGTCTCGCAGACCGTCGACCTCATGACGAACAGCGCGTACTACAAGGACCCGACGAGCGGGCACATCTACCTGCCCGCGGCGAACAACGAGTCGGCGATCAGCTACAACGCCTACTCCGGCGAGTACCGCATCGTGGGATACGACGGCAACGTGTACGAGACCGCCGACCTCGGCGACCCGAACTCGTGGAAGGTCGTCGGACTGATGCCCGCCGGCTCCAACGGCGGCTACCTCACGTCGCTCGACGACGGCAGCCTGACGAACCAGAACGTCACGGGCCGTTCCTTCCTCACCGTCTCGGACCTCTCCGGCAAGGTCGTCGACATCGACCAGACGGAGGCGACCAACCAGACGGTCGTGAGCAAGGAGTACGTGCCGAGCGACACCGAAGGCAACGCCGTGAGCACCGACGGCTCTTACATCGTGCGCGTCGGCGGCAAGGCCGTGAATGCCAACGGTGGGCCCTCGCTCGTCGGTGGTGACGGGGTGGCGACGAGCTCGTCGTCATGGCAGCTCGTTCCGGTCGCCGACCCGAACTCGCCGACTCAGAACAGCGGGTTCTTCCGTCTCGTGAACCCGGCGACCGGGGAAGACCTGCAGATCGCGGGCGACGGCATCGTCGCCCAGCGTGCGATGGGCGCGGCCGCCACCGTCGGCGCACAGCAGCCGAACGGGAAGCCGATGACCTCGAGCAGCCTCGGCTCCACGGGCGGAAGCGATCAGTGGTACCTCCAGCGGGTGGCCACGAACGGCACGTCGCTGGCCGGCTCGACCACCTACCGGCTCGTGAACCGCAACACCGGTCTCGCGCTCGAGTTCCAGCAGGGCCGATTCCGGCTCACCCAGCAGAGCCCGGGCGACGCCGGCCAGTACGTGACGCTCGCGCCGCGCGGCTGAGCCGACCGGTCCGGTCGCTCTCGACTCGCGCCGGGGATGCACAGGTCCAGTGCGTCCCCGGCGCGTGTGCGGGGTGAGCGGTCTATGCGTTTCAGGATTGAGGTCAGCCCTTGACGGCGCCGGCAGCGATATTGGCAATGAAGTGCCTGGATCCGATGATGAAGATCGCGATCAGGGGTAGGACGCTGATCAGTGCTCCAGCCATCACCCAGCCGTAGTTCGTCGAGTACTGAGTATTCAAAGCGGCCAGCGCAGTCTGCACCGTCTGGGTTCCGGGATTCACCAACACGACCAGCGGCCATACGTAATCGTTCCATGCGCCGATAAAGGTGAAGATGCCCAGGAAGGCGATGCCTCCTCGGACCATGGGCAGGCCGATGCTCCAGTAGGTGCGGAAGAAGCCGGCGCCGTCTATTCGCGCCGACTCGACAAGTTCGTTAGGCAGCGATGATTCGAAGAACTGCCGCAGCAGGAAGATGCCGAAGGCGTTCGCCGCGCCGGGGATGATCAGCGCCTGGAGCCCTCCGACCCAGCCGAGCTTGCTCATCAGTACGAAACTCGGCACCAGGGAGAGACTGCCCGGGATCAGGAACGTAGTGAGCAAAACGCCGAACAGTACCTTTTTCCCGGGGAAGTCGTACTTGGCAAAGGTGAAGGCGGCTAATGAGTCGAAGAACATTACCAAGAGCGCTAATGCCCCGGAGACGATGAACGAGTTCAGCAGTGCCCGCAAGAGGTCGACGCTCCCGAGGACGCCCTTGATGTTGGTCCAGAGCTGATTGCTCGGTAGGAGGTCCGGCGGGTATCCGAAGATTTGGGCCGTGCTTTGGGTCGACATGGCGAAGAGCCAATAGAAAGGGAACAGTGAAAGAAGCACGCCGACCCAGATACATGCGTGGGTGACAAGTCGCCGGATCAGCTGCTTCTTGCGCTCGGATCGCCCTTCGCTCTTGGCGTCGTTGCGATTGACTTCGGTGTTCAGCGGCTGAACTACGGCGGTCACCTTGCTGCCTCCTTCTTCGTCTTCTTGTGTTCCGCCCATCGGGTGAACATGCCGGGTGCTACCACTCCGAACTCGTTCTCTTTGCGTCCGTTGACCAGTCGCCAGTTGACGATGGCGAATAGCAGCACGAGCACGAAGAGTGCCCACGCGATTGCCGAACCGTAGCCGAAGTCGAAGTGAGTGAACGCTTGGTTGTACTGGTAGAGAACGATCGTCATACCGGCGTTGTTGGTGCCACCGTTGTTCCCGAGCAAGACCTGGGGCTCCGTGAAGAGTGAGAGGCCGCCGATGGTTGAGGTGATGACCGTAAAGAGGATGACGGGGCGCAGAAGGGGGACCGTGATCCGGGAGAAGATGCGCCATGTGCCTGCGCCGTCGACTCGTGCGGAGTCGTAGAGCTCGGTCGAGATGGCCTGGAGCCCAGCGAGATAGATGATGGCGTTGTAGCCGGTGTAGCGCCAGATCACCATGATGGCGATTGTGACTTTGATTCCCCACGGGTCCGACAACCATTGCACTCCGGCGTTCGTCCCTCCGATCCACTGAAGGAACGAGTTTGCGAGGCCGAACTGGTCGGAGAACACCGATCCGAACACGATCGCCATCGCGACCATCGATGTGACGTTGGGAATGAAGAACGCCACCCGATAGAACGACTTCATCCGCAAGTTCTGATGCAGCAAGAAGGCTATTACCAGCGCCAGGAAAAGCATGGGCACCGTTGACAAGAACCAGATGATGAACGTGTTACCGACTGACTGCCAGAAGATCGGATCCGCAACCAGGTAAAGGTACTGGTTGAGTCCAACGAACTTCATAGCGCCCATACCGTCCCAGTCCGTGAACGAGATGACGATGGAGAAGACGACCGGGAAGGCGCCGAAGACTAGGAACAGGATGTAGAACGGGGCGATGGCTAGGTATTGGGGCCAGAACCGTCGTGCCGAAGGCTTCTTGAGGACGGCGATCGGGGTATTACGGGGCTTTGCCCGAAGAGGAATCCCGGTCATCTGTGCGGTCATAGATTCACCCCATGCTTCTGAAGGACTCGGTTTGTTTGGGTTACGGCGTCGTCCCACGCCCGGTCGGGATCTTTTCCTCCGGCTTCGACGTTGGTGATTTCTGTGGTGAAGAAGTTCGCGATCTGCTCGTAGGGCGAGACGAAGGCGGTGGGCACCGTTGCAGCTTGTTTCTTGAAGAAGTCGAGAGAGTTCTGCGGTCCGAAGAAGCCGCGGCTGGCATCCTTCATGATTCCGCTGGTCAACGCCTCGGGGGTCGAAGGGAAGAGCTGCACCTCGTTGTACGTCTGTGCCTGATGAGCAGCGGTCTGGGACCAGGTGATGAACTTGTACGCGGCCTCCGGATCCTTGCAGGTGTCCGGGATTGCGAGGAACGAGCCGCCGCTGTTGCCGGCCCTGACCGGCTGCGATGCCAGCCGCCATTTGCCCTTGGTCGCCGGCGCGGTGCTGAGCAGGATCTGTGCCCACCACACGGCCTCGATATGCCCAGCGGTCTTTCCGCTGATCCATGCTGCGTTCTGGTCCGTGGCGAGTTGCTGGTTGCCGAGGACGCCGGCCTTGATGGCCCTGACCGTGATGTCCCACGCATCGCGGATCGTAGAAGTGGAGTTCATGTAGAGCGGTTTGCCCTCGCGCGTGAAGTAGCGCTCCGGTGAAGCGTTGATTATCTGGGTGAAGAGTTGGTAGGAGTCCATCAGCATGTGGCTTCCCAGGTTCGCCTTGAGCTTCCGTCCGAACTCGATCCAGTCATCCCAGGTACGGATCGATGCGGATACGGCTTCCGGCTCGGAGGGCAGACCCGCTTTGGCGAAAATGTCGTACCGGTAGTAGAAGCCGGTTGGTCCGCTGTCGATCGGGAAGAAGCACATCCGGCCGCTTGGGGTGACGCCGTAGTCCCACTTCCAGGGGAAGTAGCGATCCTTCACGTCTTGCGCACCGAACTGATTCATATCGATGAACATCGACTCGTCGGGAAAGTACAACGAGACGTTGGAGTTGATCGCGGAGATATCGGGGACGAAGGCGTGCCCGGCAAGGCTCGTTCGGAGCTTTGTGTCCCAGTTGGAATTGGGGGGTTGTTGTGAGACGAGGAACTTGTTTGTACCCGGGATACCGCTCGACGCCTGCTTGAGCACACCGGGTCCCATGGACCGGTTCCAGTACCAAAGCACCAATTCCTTGGGGTCGGTCGACACCGAGATCTGGGATGCGCATCCGGTAAGGCCACCGGCAAGGGCGAGAAGGCCCAGTCCCGTGGTACCGGCCAATAACGATCTCCGTGAAAGTGCAGCCATAAGCCCCTCGCTTCTCGACTCTGAGTTCTGAGGATGGGCCGGTCAGAGACCGTACCCGCCGGCACCGGCGAGCTTCCCGATTACGGGAAATCTGAGCGGCGCTGTGTCGCGGTCCACGGCTTCGTGAACGTTCACGACGTGGGACAAAGATTGCACCCCTTAAGGGGGCTGTCAAGACATCGTCAGTGATTCATCCACTGGGCCGTGTGTCGTCAGCGGAGGATTGCAGCAGCCACTTGCGGAGCCGCAGGGCGAGGGTTGTGCTGCCGGCCAAGTGCCTTACGGGACGCCTCCTCCCCTTGCCATTGGCGACGGATGCCGGCCCGTACAATCGGCAGCCATGGAGATGAACCGCCGCACGACGATCGTCGACATCGCGTCTGCCGTTGGCGTCTCCCGGCAGACGGTGACTCGTGCAATGAACGACATGCCCGGAATCAGGCCGCAGACGAGAGAGCGGGTGCTCGAGGCAGCGAAGGCACTCGGCTACCGCCCGTCGCGCTTCGGTCGGGGGCTGGTCAAGCGCGAACAGCAGTCGGTGGGCCTCATGGTGAACAACCTCGCCAATCCGTACTACCCCGAGCTCGCAGCTGCGGTCGTTGCAAGCGCCGCACGGCTGGACTGGACAGTCGTGCTCCTTGATACGAGCCGCATCGAGAATCAGAGCGGCCTGCTGTCCGCGCTGGCACCCCAGGTCGACGCCCTCCTTGGTTATGTGAATCTGAGCCGTGGAGAACTCGAGGTCATACTTCCCGGCGTGCCCGTGATCGGCATCGACGCGGCCCATGGGCCGGGAGGACCGTATTGGGGAGGCGTCGAGTTCGATGTGGCGCCCGGCGTTCGCGAGGCGGTGACCCATCTGCTCGCGCATGGCGCCGCCCGGCCCCTTGTGCTTGACAGCTCGGAGGCAGGCACGCCTTTGACCGATCGTGCCCGGCTGATTGCGGACGAGTGGACAGCCCGAGGCGTCGACGTCATGCTTCTGCAGGCCGGGCGCGACGACGTGCGCTCGGCCGCCGAAGCAACTGCCTCGAACATCGAGTTGGTGAGGAGGGCCGACGCGATCATGGCGTTCAACGACTACTCCGCCTTCGGAGCCATGAAGACGATGCATCGGTACGGCATCAGGGTTCCGGAAGACGTGCGAGTGGTGGGTATCGACGGGCTTGCAGCAGGCACCTACACCACCCCGGAGTTGACGACCCTCGGTGTTGACATTGCCGAAGCAGCAGAGGCTGCGATAACAATCACTAGCTCCCTGTTGAACCACGAGCAATCCTCCACAAAGCACTGGCTTCGGGTGCGACATCGACTAGTCCTGCGGGAGTCAGCCTGAGGCTCCGGGCGCTCGATCAGGCATCCGCAATACTCTGGATGCATGCCTCAGAACCTCACCGAAGCCCCCGTCGACCGCGTCACCATGTTCGGCGCGGCGTGGTGCGGCGACTGCCGCCGCTCGAAAACGCTGCTCGACCGAGTCGGCGCTGACTACGAGTACATCGACCTCGAGGCGCACCCGGAGCAGGCCGACAAGGCGCACGCGATCAGCGGACGCACGAACATCCCCGTCGTCGTGTTCCCCGACGGCACACACTTCGTGGAGCCGACCGACCCGGAGCTGCAGGCGAAGCTCGACGCCATCGCCGTCTAGAGCTCACCTCCAGAAGTCGGCGAGCCGCAGGGCATCCGCCTTTCCCTGCTCGTATCCGGCCCGAGCGGATGCCGGGCGGCGCGACAGATCCATCATGTCGTCGCCGAACGCGTCGAGAGACGCTGCGTCGGGGAGGATCGTCTCGACCCTGCTGCCCCCCGCACGCAGCTCCTCGATCTGCGCGGCCAGCTGCATGCGCCATTCGAGCGGATGCCGGGTTCGCCCGCCGAACGGCGAGAGCACCAGCACCCGCTCGTAGCCGACCGCGAGGTCGGCGTTCTCGTTCCGTCGGTAGCCGCCGTCGATGTAGCGGTCGTCGCCGATGCGATACGGATCGCCGCTGGACGTGCGCGCGGCTACTGCATCCATCAGTTCGACGCCGCTGTTCCGGTCGAACACGACGGGTTCGCCGGTGCGTGCGTCGACGGCGGTGATGAGGAGGGTCCGCTCGGGCCACCGGTGGCTGGGCAGTCTGCGCGCTGTGATCTCGCGCCATCGGGTCGACCAGGAGCCGTCGGATGCGGCATCCAGTTCGAGGGCAGCGGCGCCCAGGTTGCGTCGCATGTCGGCGGCATCGGTCGAGGCGGCGATGATGCGGTTCGTGCGCTCCAGGTGGTTCACGGGAGGTCGTCCACCACTCGCGCCGGGGCCCTGCGGTCGGCCCGGCTGCGGCGGATCAGCGGAGAGGATGTCCGCCAACAGCCCGGCAGGATCGGCAGCGGTGATCTGCGCCGCGGCGGTTGCGCCGGCAGAGGTGCCGACGATGAGATCGGCATCCGTCGCGACCAGCTCGCCTTCCGCGAGTCCGGCGATGACGCCGATCTCCCAGGCATTGCCGGCCGAGCCGCCGCCGTGCAGCACGAGCGCACGGTCACGCCCGGCGGAAGAGGCGTCGGACGAAGGCGCGGAGGTCATGACGGCGAGCCTATTGGCGGGCACCCGCGCCGTGTGACGCAATGTTGCAGCGCCGCGCGGTGCGCACATGTGCGTCGGCGACCATGGACGGATGCCACGTCAGATCCGTTTCAACGCCTTCGACATGAACTGCGTCGCCCACCAGACGTCCGGTCTGTGGAAGCATCCGGCCGACCGCGCCGACCATTACAAGGACCTCGAGTACTGGACCGAGCTCGCGAAGCTGTTGGAGCGCGGGCGCTTCGACGGCATCTTCATCGCCGATGTGCTGGGCACGTACGACGTGTACGGCGGAAACAACGAGGCGGCCATCCGCAACGGGGCTCAGGTGCCCGTGAATGACCCCCTCCTCGTCATTCCCGCCATGGCATATGTCACCGAGCATCTCGGGTTCGGCGTGACTGCGGGGACCGCTTACGAGCATCCGTACCCCTTCGCTCGTCGCATGTCGACGCTCGACCACCTCACGAAGGGCCGCATCGGGTGGAACGTCGTCACCGGCTACCTCCCGTCGGCGGCGCGGAACATGGGGCACGAGGACCAGCTCGAGCACGACGACCGGTATGACGTGGCCGACGAGTACCTCGAGGTGCTCTACAAGCTGTGGGAAGGGTCCTGGGAAGAGGACGCCGTCGTCAAGGATGCCGCAAGCGGCATATTCACGGATCCCGCGAAGGTGCACGAGATCGGACACAAGGGCAAGCAC